>CAZSVW010000106.1:0-4291 GCA_964610485.1 Candidatus Hydrothermarchaeota archaeon
CCGCATCGCTTCCTGTGGCTGTGAACATCCAGTGCTGGGCAAACCGAAGAGCGAGTGTAGAACTGGGCGGATGATTAATCCCTCTGCGTTATTCTTCGGACAGAATGAAACGGTAGGAGTTATCGGCACACTAAAGTGGTGGAGAGACGGGGTTAAATAACTGTGTCATTCTCTTAGTCACGTCCCTCAATGATAGTAGCTGCTTGTTTTGAAGATCAAAAGTCCAGAAGTTGATCGTTTTTCTATGAGTCTCTGACCATTCTCTCAAGATATTACTCACTTCAATTAATTCTATTAAATGTATAAGGAAAGTTAGATTGTCCAAAACGAGGTTAATCTCTCTAATAGATATGTTTTCGTATTTTGTTATAGTGTCGAGAATTTTCTTTTTTGGTATTCTTCCTCCTATATCTTCAGCGAACAGAGTCTCAATCTCATAGACCGAGTTACCAACACGAACATCAGGAATTATACCTTCGTATTCTTCTTCTGTTTTTATCTCTCCTTTTATCTCCATAAGAGTTTTTAAGTTTCTTTCTGCACTCAACAATTTCATAATAAACCACTTCATTTGTAAATGCTCGGACGATTCCTTTCCAGCATGTTGCTTGGTTGCAAAGACCCATATCCCACCATATTCTTTTTCAAGTCGCTCCAACTGCTTTTCAAATAAGCTTTTTGAGGACTTATTAAAGATATCATCGAAAACCATAGTTCCAACGAATCTCTCGAAATTCAGTGGTTTTTCTGCAAATTCATTAGCATCATCTAACTTGAGATTTCCCCATGCCAAACTTGATAATTCCTTTTTTATCTCGAAAGATAATAGTTTTGGCTCAATGTACACATCGTCTAAGGGATGCTCGATTTCTTTTTTCAAGTTTCCCAGCATTTTCTTGCAATAGCCATACAATTCTTCATCGCGTGTTTTGAAGATAATAAAACCGACGTCACCAATTATGGCTCTTCTCAAAGGTTCTCTTAAATTCTTCTGAGAAAATATTTCTTTGGCTTTATCTTTGCTGCCATCCAAATCTATTGTGAATAAACTTCCGTAAGCATCCATCCACTTTTCAATTTCCCTTATGTTAAATTCATCTAATTCTTTTATTGGCTTGAATTTTGGATAACCACCTTTCTTTTCTCTATAAATTCTTATGCAGAGTGTTTCGAAGCTTCCAATTGTGCTATCCTTTTCTAATTCTTTATATAAGACTATTTTAGGACCTCTTGATGATATTTTGATATTAGATGCTCCAAACACAAAATCTACGGTGTCTGGTATTTCTTCAAATTCGCCCTCACCGCCAGAGGGTTCATTTTCTGCTAAAGCTACTTCTATTTTTTGCTCTTCCGTTAAAATTTCTTCTTTTATTTTCTCTTCCTCTATTTCTTTACTCATGAAACACTGCAAGATTTGCGCATCAACTCGACCATCAAAAGATGAGAGTATCTCTCTTACAACACTCTTTGACGCTCTATAAACCGGAACTCTCAAATTTGTAACTGGTGGAGGAATAATCTGCGGCAACTTTTCATCGAAAGCGGTTATGACACGCCTTACCTGTTTTTGCTTATCCAACCTTATCAACGGAATCCCAAACTTACTTTCTTTAGGTGGCACAATAATTGGTATGATTTTGTCTAACTCAACCCGATTTAGCTTTATAACTGGCTTTTCCAGTTCTATTACCGGAATGTTAATTTTCACCTCTTCTTTCTTTATTTCAGGAATTTCTTTGCCGATATCAACTTTTTTTGCCTCTATACTTGGCTTTTCCAGTTCAACAATAGGGATCTTAATACCTCTAAGTATGTGGGCTGTCTTTCGCTCCCCTATGTGTGGAGTTGCTTTTACTTTGGTTTTTTCCCCTCGTTCTTGATGTTCTTTCTCTTGTTCTTTTCTCTTTCTATCTTCATCGCAAACTTCTTTTTCTTTTTGTTCTAATCTTTGGCTGGACATGCTAGTTATCCCTCTTCTCAATTCTTAGCCTATTGCTCTTGATTTCCAGAGTATACTCGCTTATATTTTTAAAAAATGGTGGCCACTGGTGTTCTGCGTATTTTTCATTTTTGTAATCTATTTTTCCAAGCAATAAGGCGGGAGAAACATCATTAAATAGCTCCATTAGAGATTTGCCATCAAACTTCACTTCATGTTCACTGTACCTTGACCAAGAGGGTACTTCGTAGCATTTGCTCAACCAAGCACTCTTGATTTCATATTCTCGATGCCAGTATGGTTTACGAGCACCACCCCATTTATGGGGATGTATATAATCTGGGAAGTTCCAGCCAATTCTGTTCAATTCTCTGTCTACTTTTTCCCGATATTTTTGGTTTAGATCTTCAACGATTGCGATTAACTCAAAAATATTTCTGAGACCCTCTTTCCTAAAATTTTCCCATATAATCCCATTTAACGTATAAACCAAATCAGCAAACCCATTTTCCTTATGGCCCCATAAAGTATAATCCCTTTTTATCTCCTTTTTTTCTATATCTGGAGTGAACTTTGCCTCTAAACCGAGAAACTCTGCCACACTCTTAAAATCATCTTTCAGTTTTGGACATGCTTGCTCTATGTAGTATCTTGGTATACATCTCGTATTCAGGGTGAAGAAAGTGTGGTAACTGTAATTTGCCGAAATATTGATTAAATGAGTGTAAATCGCTTTTAACTCATCCATAATCCTCTCTGGATTTTCAAGTATTCCTCGGATTTCACCATCATCGACTTCCGTGCTACTCACTTCAACGATGGGAAGAAGGTTATCTACATAATCTTTGACGACTTTAATAAATTGGAGAAAGACTGTGTCAGAAAAATCGCACTTAATGTATTCAGAGGCGTCTATATCAAGATGCCTACATAACGAGACCCACTCTTTTGGATTTATCGAGATCCCTAAGACTTCTTTGTATAACTTTGATAGGCTGTTTGGCTTGTATTCTCCACGTTCATCGACTCCGCCAAGAAGTATCTGCCTGATGCTTATGTCATCCTTAATTAAATCTGAAAGATTGTTGCCAAGCAGTTGTTCTAAATCTTCCCTCAATTTTATGATCTTTGAAACTGATTTATGCAGAGGCAACATCTGCTTTTCTACAAAATCCCGCCATTCTCCAGCGCTTGTGTAATCAAATCCAATTATTTCATCGTAGGTCTTCATTCATATCACCCCACTGAAGTAAAATTTAGCGTGTCATTGGATACATAATCTATTTTTCTCAGATTGGTGAAAAGAGAAGGAGAATTCTCATCCAGCATCTCCATTATCGTTTTATTTCCAGCCTCTGCATCCGTATACCCCCTTTCTGAGGCAGTAATACCTTTGTAATAAATACAAGAGTAATATTTTTCCGGCAATCTGCTCTTAATCCCCCCTCTGAATTCTTCTTTCAAGTCTGGCACGTTCCCAAATAGCATGGTTAGTGCGTTCTTGATTTCAGAAGAATGGGAAAATATTTTCCATATCGTTTCGTTTAATGTGCATATTGCTCCGCCAAAGGATTTTCCTTTATTATCTGGATTGTATTCAGGAAAACAGTAGATAGTATACTCTTTAAAAGTTCTGGAGTCTGGTTTAATTGGATTGCTCCACTTAAGCTCTGTCAAACTAAATTCATTCACCAAAAAACCAAAACAATCATCGATTCTTGGGTAGGCCGCTTTCATATAGCGACGTGTCACTTGGTTGATTGAGCATAGGAAGAATGTTCCGTAATTGTAGTTCAAGCTAAAATTTAGTATGCTCTGATAGAAGTTTGTAATAATTCCTTTTATTTTGTCTGGATTCTTTTTAAGCTCTGCGTAATTAAATTCCGGTTCTTTAAAGTCAGTAACAATTTGTTGATGTGGCAATTCACAATCTAACAAATCAAAAACCTCTTTTACGAATTTGGTGAATTCGGTTTCAACTACTCCAACGTTTATCTCTGTAAGCATTTCGCCAGTTTGAGCTTGAAGAATCCACGATTGAATATCTTTTAATTTCATCCCAAAAAATTTAGCGTAAAACTTAGCTAAACTGTTTCTTGTGTATATATCATCTCTATTTTGTACAATTCCTCCTAAAAGTAACGGTTTTGCCTCTTCTCCAATCTCATCAAAAGGCAAAGCATCAAATTCATTTCTCAATTCTTCCCAATACTCCTTTAAAATCCAAGAATGTTTCCATAAAGGGATAACGTAGGATTCTATATATCTCTTCCATTCATCTTCTTTGGTATAGTCTATAAACCCTTCAAGTTCGTCGTAGTTCCCCATTTTACGTCACCGCATGAAGTA
>CAZSVW010000107.1:0-4238 GCA_964610485.1 Candidatus Hydrothermarchaeota archaeon
GTTTAGCTTGTGGCATGAATTCCCGAATGAGAGACTTGAGGTTCTCTTTGGTATCTTCATAATTATCGTATTGCTTCCCTAACGCGTAAGGAGGATCCGTCAATATTAAATCTACACATTTATCGGGAAGAGTCTTCATGATTTCAATACAGTCCCCCGAGAAGCATCACTCCTTGATCTGTATGAAAATAATGATATTTGCTATTTATTAGTCTTCGATATAATTTATCCCAAACCGCTTCTCTAGTCATTTAGGAACAAAGTATATAAGCAATAATAAATCCTAAAGTTATTCCAAATTCAAACCACCACATTCTATGCCACCACTCTTCCTCATACAATTCTTTCATTATTATCGCTTGCACATATTTAGCATAGAACAAAACTTTTCATCTTAGACATAGTTTTATATAGGCTTTGGTAGAAAATTTGCACTACGCTTATTTATGTGCATCTCATAGGAAATTTATAATATTTCATTGAACATATCAGACTTGTCTAATACGGATTCCGTGAACAGACTTTAAAGTTTCTACTCGAGACTTCACTGTCTCTTCATTATCTCCGACTACACGAACCCATATACAATCCAAACGATCTCGTCTATCTGCCAGTGTGTCCTTCCCGTCAAACCAGCTATCTATACTTAGAAGACAGAAGAGTCGAATCTTGCTAATCAGATCCGCAACATTAGCATAGTACTTTACCATGTGTTATCTACTTAACAAATTCATCAATGTCTCCTGCCAATTCCTCAAGTTTCGTGATGACATTTCTCGATACAACTCTGAGCTTTGATGCTTCACCGTTCGCCTCCCGAATAGCCTCTAAGAGACGTAAGAAGTCATCCATATCCATTGTAACTCTTCGTGACGACTTGTCCAATTCAATCTCAACACCATTTTCATAGAGTATATCTTTTATCCACAATTCCAAATCTAAATCTGCCAACGGATCCAGTTTCTTCATATTTTATCATCCCTCATTGATTTTATTTCTTATTTATTTGAAATTTTATCTTTAGAAATATGCTCCTAAAATCCTATCCTCTCTATCACAGAAGGTTCTCTTCCTAATTTCGTCTGTGCAACTAAAGGCTTGAGCCTCTGATATGCTATCTCACAATATTCCTTGTTCAAGTCTATTTGAATACTATTAAATCCCACTTGTTCGGCTACAACTCCCACTGTCCCGGTTCCTGCGAAAATATCCATTACAACTCCGCTATCGTATCCTGCATTGCAACCACAGTCTGTCCAACCGAGAGTTTTATACTGAATTTGCATTCGATACCTCGAAATGTCTCGTTGATGTAGCGATTTATTTGGATCTGAGTCGGTTCCACTCTTACCTTTACCAGTATTCAATCCAAGTCTTGTAGGTAAATAATTCTTATCTGTAATCCTTCGTCTTGGTCGTCCACACTTCTTACAAATATATCGAGGACATCCAGCGAGAAGACAGGAAGATACAAGAGCCGTCGGAAACGCAGCGTAATGGGGAAGAGAGGATGGCTCAAGATTAATGAACCACACGTTAGGACGATTAGCACCAGTCAATTCCCCTTGATTAACTCGCTCTGCGAAGTGTTGTGCTCCCGTGTGTTTAACGGCTCCTTGAATATCTCCTTTCGTTGGATTGAAAGCGTGTTTAACTCGTTCTTTTGTTGTGGCTTTAAGAGGGGTTCTAATTGCATCTTGGTCCCAGTAGTATCGAAGACTTTTCACTAACACATATACAGGCTCATAAGTGAATGCACACCTATCGTTTGCGGATGTAGGCATTGCACTTCCTATGGTTGTATTTGTCTTAGAAATCCAAACTTTCTTTGAATTATGTGTCCAAATACCATTCCCTAAAAAATAAAGATGATTATATCTTACTTTCTTTTTAGAAATCGTAGGTTTGTCCGTATTCTTTCCGTGATATAAGAAGTCAATTTCTGTGTCATAAACTTTCTTTTTACCAACTCTTTCAATTTTATCTATTTGATCGAGATATAAGGAATGGTATCTCTTTCTTCTTACTCTCTTTCTTATTACAAAACGAAGCATATATTTTCCGGGATAATTCGTTTTCTGTATGCCTTCGTTTCTAAATTCATAGCCAACTAATCTACAAGCAAGCATTAGTTGATCTACTAATTCTTTATTTCTTGAAGTTATTCCAACTCGCCATCTATCATTTTGTTTATCATAAAATCCATCCCCGTCTAAAAAGCCGTCAATGATGCCCTGAATAAACCTTCTGGATTCATTCCAAACTAATTGGTTTAATTTTTTATCGTAACAAGTTGAACCCTCTACATATTGAGAAATCAAGTTTAATAAAGTTTTATCCCAGCTTTCTATATAAATTGCCTTACCGTTATATTCGTGGTGTCTTATTTTTATACAGAATTCTCTAAGATTATCTACGAAACCCTTGTCCAAATCCGTTTCTCCACATGAAAATTTCACACCATCATAAACTACAACAGGTTCCTTTAGTTTCCTGCCTCTCGTGTATCTATCCACTATGTCATATTTTTTTATCCTCTTTAGAAAACTCCCTTCTGCCAAGAAGAATCCAATTATCCAACCTCTTTTGTAATCTTCGTCTGTTCCATCAATTAAAATCTCTGACAAATCATAATTAACCCATAGGTGATCCCTATCGGATAACTCTCCCGCCTGTTTCCAATTACACTTATTGAGATTAAGATACCTTCCGTAATAATAAGAGCATTTGACCGGAAATCTATGCTCTTCAGTGCAAACGACTTTTCTACCAGATTTTGTAGTTATTTTTATGACCTGTTTCTCTCCAATTTCCAGTTTCTTCTTTATTTTAATCTTGCGTATTTTGCACTGCTTATCTACGGTGAAAACATTATCTCCAACCGAGACATCTTTCAATGGCAAATAAAGAAATTTTCCGTTTCTCTCTATAAACATCATCGTATCCTCTGCTAAACACCAGACTATACGATCCCGAAGCCTGAATCCTAATTCATCTACACATCTAATAACAAATCGTTCGTTTTGTAAACACAATGACTTAGAAGGAATCTCATTAGTTCTACACCTGCCTGCGTGCTTTCTATATTCATAACTGCTTTTACCCAATCCTCCCATCCTTGATTTTCCTCCTGAAGCATAGGTATCTCCCTGATTCCAAAATACAACACCTGTCTTCTTCAGGACTCGCCTCACTTCCTGCATTATCTCTAATAAATGTTCAATATATAAATTTAGAAAAGGCTCATGCCCAAGTTGTCCTCGCCACGCTCCACAGCGCCTGCAAAATTCTCCACTTGAGAAACTTTTGTTCTCTGCATCTTTTGTAACTGATGCGATTTTAAGTGTATTTGAGCTTACACCGTGATGAGGCTTACTAAACTTTTGAGAACATTCTACCCATTCGTGCTTGCAGGTGGGGTCTCCATCCCAAATCGTGCAAGTTTCCTCTCCATAATCTCTTAATCCGCCCCAATAAGGCGGAGAAGTGATAACAGTATCTACACTTTCGTCAGGCAACTTCTTTAGGACATCCAATACGTGTCCACAAATTATAGTGTGCTTCATTTCTGTTCTGGTATCTTAATGAAGTAAAGACTATAACAAAATGGACAATAAAAATAGCCACAGTCCAATCTTACCAATTCCGAACCACAAACTGGACACTCTAACATTTGTGCTTTCTCCACTTACATAATTTAGGAATGCAATATCCCTGTTTCCTAATAGTGCCGCACGAAGGAATTTTATAATTTTTGTTCCGTATCTGATTAATCTGATACGCTGTCATCTCCTCATCCCAGTCTTCCCAGCAATAACCCTTTGCCTCTTCAATCATCTCTGTATCACTCTTGCCCTGAGCTATTCTTAATGCTGCCCACCCAAACCTTATGAACTGTGAAGGATGTCTCTCCCTAATGAAATATTCAATGCAAGGACGATAGAGTTCTTGAGGAATGTCTTGAGGAATAGAATGAAAGACGTGAATCTCTTCTCCATTGAGCAAATCAAACGGATTCACAAACTTGGTTATTCTTTGTTTTATGATTCTTACTCGGCGATTCAATTCTGGATAATAACTGCCTGGAAGACGTGCCAAACCATTTACTATGCCATCGGTGATATCGTCATAGTGCTTAACGCCAACAGAATCTATAACATAATCAGAAATACATCGAAATGCATTAGAATCCATCGCAACAGGTGAAAGATGAATATAGAAATGATAGCCTCTTTTCG
>CAZSVW010000108.1:0-4231 GCA_964610485.1 Candidatus Hydrothermarchaeota archaeon
GCAGAGCATGGGATTTCGGCTGTCCGTATTGTAATTACCTGCAATGGAAGAATAATAATAGCAAGGAAAAGGGAGAGGATAATGATAAGGATAAGGATAAGAAGGCGGATAAGAAGTGAAAAGCTTCGTTTAGACTTTAGACGCCGTATCTTATAGACCCAGAAAAGTCATGCCCGATGATCCTGACGAAGCAGGCACAAAATACGTCTTGGTTGCTCAATAACGAGGCTTCGCCCCATTGACCCCGAAAACACTGGTAAGGGTTTATGCGAAAACAAAGCTTGTTATTAGTCATCATGTCGGTAGACGTGCAAAAGAAGGTGAGGGATCTGGATGAGACACTTAGGTTATATATCTCTCCCAAAAAGGTGCGGAGTTAAGGTTATAATATAAGTACATCCTCTCGAGATAATCTCTCATAGAAACTAACAAAAAATCTTGAGCAGTCCATAATAAATTTGGTTGGAAAAGTTAATCTGTAAAGTTTCTCATCTAATTCTTCAAATTCTTGAAATTCACTTTTCATAATAAGATCTATCTCTTTCCTTGATTTTGACTCGTAAATAGGATAATTGCACCATATCTCAATTCTGAGCTTCCATACTCCCTCTTTAAACTTTGTTTCATCCCATGAAACGACCATCCATCCTGTTTTAGTCAACGCCTCAAATACTTTCTCTTTAAAATGTGTTGGTGCTGTTACTTCAATCCATAATCTTTTAACCCAAATATATTTTTTGGATATGTGCCAAGCGACATTTATTTCCCGAACTCCTTTAACGAGTGCGTCTATAACGGCATCTATCCAAGTTATCATCTGCATTTCGTGATATTCTTTATTAAATTCTATAATGATAGAAAAGCGATAAAGCTTACTCTTTCTTAATCTGCCATTTCTCACTTGGTTTACAGCATCGGGAGAGTAAACAATCTTTGCACTTTTGAACCTCTTTTTTAGAAAATTGAACACCAGATTTACCTTGTCTTTTGGTAAAGACATTTTGAATTGGATTTCTATATCCTTCACAATCATTTTAGCAGGAAATTCTTTATAAATAATTCTTTCCTTAGTTACCTCTTCGGTAATTGCGCCATATAAATTTTTGAATACCTTTAACGAGGATTCCGTATCTGCACTTATAGTTATCGAGCGTAAATCCCTAAATAACTCAATATCCGATTTGACAAGGTCGTTTATAGCTCTGTTAAGCCACTTTTGCAACATTCTACCATTTGAAATATTTAGCATTGAAGTTTCTTCTAATCCGCTTCTAATTTGTTCTATTTCATTAAAGTTTAGTTTGTTTATATTGTTCCAATTTGTTAGAAACCCCTCTCTAATAGCCGACTTCAAAACATCTTTATAAGCATTCTTCCGCCATCCACTTTGTGAAAGGTCAATCAAATGAACCAACGGATTGAGCCCGCCAATGTTCTCATCAAAATACTCATGCGTACCGTTCTTAACATCCACATGATAGTTTTCAATTTCTGGTTGATGAATGCCGCTGGTATAGTAAACTATCGCTTCATCCCTGATTATAAAGGGCTTCAGTCCAAAAACCTTCTCAAGCTCTTTTCTATAAAATGTTGAACCAAGAAAAATGAAAGGGATATGCTTGTTTTTTTCATCATAAAACTTAAGCATATCTCTATCTAACCCTGCTAAAATAAATTTAAGGACGCTATCACTTATAATTCCGAATCCTGCCATAAAACCTTTTTCCTGATGTGACGGATATATATATATTTCACCATGCTTGCCCGTTTCTTCTAATATTTTATCTTCTTTCGGATGCAATGCTATTTGACTCATTCCAAATCACTCTTTTTTAATATGCATCTTTCATAGGTTTCTTTTGAATACATGAAGTTGGGGTATCTTATGGACGTTGGTTGGTCGAGTATTATCTCAATATTGTCACACATTGGTTCTTCTTCCCCTATTATAGCCTTTGGAATTCCGCTTCCTACTCTTGGAGCTTGTTCTTTAAGAGAAGAGCATATTTCCTCTTTCTTTTTCCTCAATTCATCCCTGCCCAGAAAACGGACTAACCAAGCGTAGCTGATCTCAATTTCCTCCTCTTTATTGAGTTCTATTGAATGTATTTCTTTCGCTTCTGCATGCTTCACCATCCTTTTCCTTATCTCATCGAATTGTAGCTTATAAGCGTCATCACTGACGAGCATAGCGAACTCGTATTTTGCTGTGGCAAGAAAAGGTTGCTTACGTGAATAAACCGATTCGCTCATAGAATGAGACCAAAAATCATCTAAGCATTTTATTTTTACTCTCCAAACAGTCCAAGTTCCATCCCTTCTAAAAATCTTTATCTTCGGAGCTGGCTCTTCACGATCTAATGTTATATGCTTTAAATTCTCCTTATATTCTTTTGAGAGATTATCAAAGGTGTTCTTAATTATTTTTAACTGCTCTATTGCTATTCTATTGGGATCATGTCCACATTTATCCAATATTTCCTCTGAAGCGGGCAAGAATATGTTGTAGATATATTCATTATCTATACCATCGTAGTCGATTGGAGTGACGAATACAGGATTATCACCAAGATTTGAGCTGAGTTCTGCTACCATATGTTTCTCTCTATCAACGACTCTGGCTGTTATTGCGCTTATCCAGAATCTCTCTTTTGTAGCTATTATTACATCGGCAATGGCCTTGAAAGAATGAACCTCTTTAGTTAAAGACACTAACTTTTCTTCCATGCTCTTTCTATATTCTTCTTTTGAAAGAGATAAAATATCTCCCGTCTTTTCTGTTCTTTCTAAGAACTTGTCTATTAGTGCTTTTTCTTCGATCTTCTTCGGGGGAATTAGGGGATGTTTTACTTGGGGCATAGAGAGATATTCAATTTAATATTATTTAAATATTTCGATAATAAATAATAGTATAGTAGCATGCTCTCAATAACAGACATAATAATAACGTTTGTAACCGGAGCGGTAGTAACGGCGATTATAACAGCAATCTTACTCTGGGTTGAGAGAAGGTATTCCATAAAGCGTCTTCAAACTGAGAAGTTTTTAAATTGGTTGCATAGATTGAATACTCAGTATTATTCTAACTTAGCCTCATATTCCGGGTATTTATCCAAAGCGTTGCGAGATAAAAGACTTCCTAAAGACGAGGCATTGATAGAGTGGTGCCTGTATCTTATCTATAGATACATATATTACGGAGAGAAATTTAAATCTGCCGGTGGAATATATCTTGTTTTTTCAGTAGAAGGTATGAGAGATGTATTAAAGTTGTCGCAATTAATGTATGGGTTGTTATTGGACTGTTTTAAGGAGAGGTTACAGGAGCTGGCAAATTTGGGGGATTTAGAATATTTTAAATTTAAAGAGTATTTGAAAGAGGAACACAATGATATTTTGGAAAAGTTTAGAGAATGGATAGGATATGAAAAGAACCGAAAAGAACTCGTGGTGTTTAGTTACTTATATTCCGAGCTGCTAAGTGCTGAAGTTCTATCCACTTACGGTTTTCATTACAAGAAAGTTAAAAGAGTATTTAGTTTGGGTAGACTATATAAAAGCGCCAGAAAAGTGATAGAATTGTACGAGAGTAAAAAAGTAATTGAAAGAAACATTGATGAACTGACAAAGATTATCAATGAATATTCAAAAAGATATGGTTATGATGATGTTTGCACAATAGAAGTATCTGAAAAACTTCTTGTGTTTGAGAAGAGCTTTTTTGGATTTGTAAAATTCCGAGAAGATTTTCCATGGGTTATATACGTTAAAAAGGAGAATGGAAAAGAATTAGAACCTATCAAGAAATTTAAATATGAGACCAAGTATAAGCATATCGAAGAGGCTCTTGAAAGGTCGCAAAGGATTAAAGAAAAAATAGACAAAGGCATATTATAATTATAGACGTTGACCATCCGGATATGTAATTTCTTTAGGGAAACAATAATCTGCTTTTATTTACGCGCATCAGTCCAACCCGCTTCTGTATGTAGGTATATGATAATCCTCATTTGTTTGCTCTTTTCAAGGATTATATTCATCGCTAATTTGGTCTAAAGGTCTATATCTGCAATCTGCTATTTGAACATTTCATTTCCGGCAATTTTATTCACTTCCTCTCTGTTTTCTTCTTTACTTACCTCTTTTATTTCGCCTTTTTTACTTACTTTTACCACATATTTAACCCTTGTTTGGGAAAATAAACTTTCATAAAATTCACACTTAACCACGA
>CAZSVW010000109.1:0-4215 GCA_964610485.1 Candidatus Hydrothermarchaeota archaeon
TCTCTCTCGATATAATCTTTCTATCAATAAGCCATCTTTCAAATTCTCTGTTAATTATTTCAATCTTTTCTCTAAGCTTTTTCCCTGTTGGAAGGTCTTCTTCTATTGCCAACAAGCATAATCTTCCCAAGTAGTCTTCTTGAGGATCTTTTTCGCTACCAAAAAGCTTTATAATACTTTTTCCCAGTTTTTTAGATGATGGAGATTGTTCCAGTAAGGTTCAAAAAGATTTTTTTGCTCTAATCGTCGAATAACCTTCTGTAAATCATTAAATAAATCTTTAAAACTTTTCTGCTTTTCCTTCCATCTGCTTGCAATGTAGTGTTTTTTGAGAAGCTCGGGTTTAATATTCTTAGCCTCTTTACAAAATTTACATTTACATTCTAACTCTGGTAGCTCTGAAATTAATTCTTGGGCGACTGATATTGGAACAAAACTGAAGATCCCAGGTAAATAGTATCTCATTGGAGCAAATCCTGTGGCAGAAACATAGGGGTCTCTATATTCACCATAACCTATGCCGTGAACTACTTTATCAAGCAAGCCTAATTTTCCTAAGAAAACTGAAAAAGCTCCTCCAAATAAATTGATAACCGGTTTTCCGGTATTTGAAAGTTTTTTAAGAAAATCTACAAATTTTTCCAATGTAACATGGTCTTCCTCTGCTTCTCTGAAGTTTGCTATCCACACACAGTAGCCATCTACCCCTTTTATCGTGAAATCTGATATTACCTTTTCTATTTTTCTTGAGAAGAGCAGATGCTTTTCTATGCATATAGTTGCATAAAGTTTGTTCTCTCCCTTATATTTCAGGGATTTTTTTAGGAGTTTTAAATTTAATTGGTATATATCTGAGGTTAAGTCAGTTATGAGAAAATAAGGTGACAGGATGATTTCTGGCTCGAGGTCTCCAGATATTCCAAAAAGAGCCACTCCTCCAGACTTCTGTTTTATTGTTTTCCTCTGATAATTAATTGTTGCTTTAGCGAATCTTGCAAGATTTTTTCTTAGAGCTTCTATAAGTATTCCTTCCTCTCTGAAATACTCTGAGATCTTGTATGCTTCTAAAATTTTTTTAAACCATTTCTTTTCTACTATTTTCTCAGAGTCGGGAATGGAAAGTTTGCCGGTAGGATCTATGAAAAAAGGTTTTTCTGAGGTTATAGCAAAAGAAATGAGAGACTTTGGAAACTGTTCTAAAATATGTGCTTCTAATACGAAGCCATCATAGTAATTGGACATTTCATTGAGCAGCTTCCCCTCTGTCTGCAGCACCCTATAATAGATTTTAGGTGTCATCTTGAAATATCTTTTATAATCATTTCTTTTCTCCATTTCATTACTTTAGATGACTTCTCGGCTTTTTGGACTATTTTTGCATGACCATCAACAGAAATTACCCCTATACCATATTTTTTAGCAAGTACTTTATCAATTTTACTCAAATATTTCTCAGGTAAGGCGATATAACTTCTATCAACATAGAATAACCTCGTGAATGCTTGTCTAAGTGCGGTTCTCCAGTCTCTTATCTTAGTTTCTATTGCGATTATTTCAGGCTTGCGCTTATTTAAGCATAGAATGTCTATCTCTCTACCAGAATTGTCTGGAAGTCTGTACTCGAAAATTATATCGTAATCCTTTTTAAATAGTTCCGAAATTTTTGGATATAGGCTTTTCTCTTTCAATATCCCCACCTAAAACAAGTATCTGCCTCTTATTAGAGATCTCTCCGTATATTCTGGATATTCTTTATACACTCTATCGAGAAGGGCATCGTAATCTAAAGAACCATATTCCTCCACGACCCTATCAATCATCCTCATTAATTCTTCTGGAATTTCTTTGCTTATTTTTTCGTGAAATTTCTTAAGACCTTTTTCAGTTAAACTGATATTCATTATGTTTTTATCTTTTTCAACTTTAACTAAGTTTAGATTCTCAAGAAATCCCAAATCATCGTAAATTGAGGTTGTAAATGGGCCAAAGTTGTCTGCTTCAAATTTCAAAACTGGTCGAGAAGCTATTGGTTCAAGAACTTTCTTCTCAACTTCAAATGTGATCTTTGCAAATTTTGTGATCCTTATACTTTTTTCCTTGAATTTTTCAAAATACTTGGCAAGTATCGTTAAAACAATAGCAGGAGTAGGCAACTTTTCTATAACCTTTTTTAATTTACCTAAATTAACTGGTTTAACCTCTCCTATCTCTAATATTCTCCATTCCTCATCTTTTTCTAATTTTTCTGAGAGGATTCTCTCCAACTCATCTATTTCGCTCATCATATAACCTACTATTTTTTAAACTTCCTATATCTCTTTTTCTCTTTTTCACTACAGTCTCTGGCAGTCCTAAGAAGAAATTTATTCTTTTTAACTTTTGTTATTATTATCACTAAGCACCGACCATAGAATTCACCAATGATAGCATAATGGTTGCCCTTGAGCCTTGCTACTATCTTTTTACTATGTCTTAAAATATGGAGAACTTCTCCTATTGAAACGTTGTGTTTAGCTATATGATTTACTACTTTATCATCGTAAATTAATTCGATTTTTGACCAGTATTCTCTCTGTATAGGCATATATACTCCTCAAACTTTCTTAATCCTATTCATCTTCCCATAATTTAATTATCTTTTTTCTTTTTTTAATTAAAAATTTATTTTTACTTTTTCTGCTCTAAAAACTTACAGCTTCATATTATCTTTATCAGCTTGAGATTTAACAACTATAGCTTGTTATCTAATCTGCCTCCAGCTCTATCAACAGAAAATCGTAAAAAAGGAAAAATATTAAAACTAAATCTTCAAAACGTATCCCATCTTATATATTAGCCATATTTACGATATTTGTATTGCTTTTAACGCTTTTTTAACTTTGTATTTTATTTTTGCAGGTTTCTTGGTCGTAATAATTATTTTTCTAATTAGAAAGGAATAAAAATAAAACACATCGTTATCACTGCTTTTTTGTTTCCTTTTGCCCCTAAGCCAAAACAAACTGTATCAATAACCCGAAGTTATTTATATAAAAGTTCTGAAATATGATACATATGCTTGGAAAATCAGAACTCAGGTTGCTTCAGACACTTCAGAAATACGGAGAAGGAGTAACCATCTCAACCCTATCTCAGAGTATGGAGATCAGCCTGTCCAGAACTTCTGAGCTGGTGAATTCGCTTCAGCAAAAGGGTTTCATAAAAGTTGAGAGGGTGAACAAAAAGAAGCATGTGAGCTTTGCAGATACCAAGCATGCCCAGCTGATTAGGGATTTATTTGAGAGATTCGGATATATGGACTTCTCTGGTATTATTTCTGGAGAAACGCTCAGCGTTCTATGGGTTCTGGACAAAGAGAGGAATGTTAAGGAGATAACCAGCATATCAGGAATAAGCAGAGCAAGCGTGCACAGAATCCTGAAAAGGCTCATGGAAAGAGGCATTGTCAGGAAGGATTCCAAGTACTCTCTTATTCCAGATTTTATCCTTCTGAATGAAATAGCAAGGGAAATGGTGCACTACTTTCACAGGAAAAAAGCCAGAGAGCTCTCACCTAGAGCTATAGTGGTGTGGGAAGGACTGAGAGAGTTCATCGTTAAAGCTCCTGAAGCAGTAAAACACAAAAACTTCCACCTCACAGGTCCCTCTAAGCTTGGCGACTATGGCGTGCCTTTGCTTCTCACAGGGACAAGCTACTACTTCTATTCCGAAAAAAAGAAAAGCATAGATATCCACGACGTGATCATACACACCCTACTAATAGATGCAAGGAGCACCAGGTACATAACATACCTCTTAATCCTTTTAGCTAAAAATAGAGTTGATGAAAAGTTGCTGTTGAAAAGGGCTGAGGAATATGATGTAGCTAAAGAAGCTAAGGCTCTAATCAACTTTTTGAGGAACAGAGGAAGACACAGAGCAAAGCATTTCCCCACTTGGAGAGAGTTTTCTGAAAAGGCTAAAGCCTATGGTGTTGCAGTATGAGACAATCTTTCGATAGAAAATACATCATTCAAGATAGCGAACTCTGGATATACATGATAGGCGGTGGAGCAATGGCGCTAACAGGAATAAAAGAGGCCACAAAGGATGTGGACATCATAGTATTGAGCAGTGAAGATGCGAGGTTTCAGAAAACTTCAAACCTACATCGAGTATAAAGCGAATTTAGAAGGTATCCTTGTCGTGTATGTTAATCCTAAGAATACATCCAAG
>CAZSVW010000110.1:0-4183 GCA_964610485.1 Candidatus Hydrothermarchaeota archaeon
AATAATATCCCTATCCTTAAAATCAGATATTATCTGTTTAAGAAGTTTTGTTCCTATACCTACCCCTCTATATTCTCGATTTACATTTATATTGTAGTCTCCTTTTTCTAATATCCTAGCATTTGCAATTACTCCTGCATAGTTTGTATTCCATACATCATAACAGTATCCGTTTTCTACCTCTCTTCTCTCAATGTACATTGAACTCGACAATCAAAGCCTACCATCATAAAATTAAATTATACTAAATGTTTGCCAGTTGTGGAAGTTACAAACTTACCGTGCTTTACTCCTCTTGCACTTGTGAGTATATCAGCTATTTTTTTGATATCCTTTGCTTTTCCCTTTAGAACTAGAACCTCCATACAGTTATGTTTATCTAGATGCACATGGAGCGTAGAGATTATATTCTTACAATACCTGTGTTGAATGTCCGTAAGCTTGTCACTAACTCCCCTTATTTCATGGTCATATACTATAGTAAGAGTACCTACTGTTTCTTCGTCACTCGTTTTCCACTCTTCAGCAACTAGGAAATCTCTTATTAAGTCTCTTATAGCCTCTGATCTGTTTGTATACCCCTTTTCTTTTATGATATTATCAAATCTTTCAAGGAGTTTTGGATTTATAGAAACACCAAATCTGACCACCTTTTCCATAAAGTATAAAATAGATTTTCCACCTTTTAATCTTTTCTTTTATTTTTTAGATTTTTAAAAATCGATGCTATACTCACTAAGTATCTCCCTTCTTCTTTGGATACAATCACCGGTTTCTTCTTCATCAGAGAATCTACATCTATCTCATAGACGCCATCTAATATGACCTTTATATTAGATAAATCGTCATTTTTCTTTTCTTTTTTACGTGGTACTTTTCTAAGATAGTAAAATCGTCGATTTCCACATTTGCAACCCCTAAGTAAAGCTTCATCCCCGTCTTTATATATCCTCCCACATTTTGTACATTTATGAGGCATTTTACAATCCCGGCATGAGTTTTGCTATCATTGTTATTACTCCCTCCGGCTCTCTCTTTATAGCTTCTATCATTTTAGCAGGTCCAACGATAGTTAATCCTGTTTGTTTTTTTCCAGTTAAATAAAATGCAAGTTTATCTCTAAAAGAAGCTTTATGGTCAATACGATAAAATTCTATCCCATGGAAGTTCTCTATATCTATCTCTCGCATTGTGGCTTCTATTAATTCTTTTTCTTCTTCGGGGGTAAGTCCTTCTTCTAGTACAACTATTATATCCTTTTTGATCTTGTTTAATATTAAGTCTATTTTTTCCATAGGTTTCATTCCAGATAATCTTTCTGATGAAATGAAATCTAATTGAATTTTCATATAATTCCCCCTCATGTTAGATGCTTTTGTATGGCCTCGTAGAGTTTTTCAATATTCTCTCCCGTGAGCGCGGATACCGGAACTACCACATGTTGTGGAAAGGCATTTTCTATTCTGGATGGATTTGCTTCTGGCAAATCTATTTTATTTGCAACAATCACCATAGGAACTTTTCTAGCTTCTAAATTTCCTATTATCGTTATATTGACTTGGGTAAACGGGTCTTGGGTCGAATCCATTACTACTAATACGGCATCTACACTGTCTAACCACTTGATAGCCTCTATTACTCCCTTGGTAGCCTCTTTGGCTCTGCGTTTGGCTTCCTCCTCGCTCAGACCATAGGCTTGAAACTTTTTATAGTCTATTTCGGTAGCGATTCCTGGCATATCTATTAAGTTCATTCTAAGTTCTCCGTTATTTGTTTTTATCACTACATTTTCGATTTTTTGGATATGCCTAGTTTCGTGAGGGATCTCTGAAACTTTGCCAATTTCTTTACCTAGCCAATCTAGTGAAATTCTATTTGCGAGCGTTGTTTTCCCCGCATTTACTGGACCATAAAAACCAAGCTGTATATTCTTTTTTCTCCTTAAAATTTGTAATATTTTCTTATATAAGCTTAAAATCATTTTAAATAACCCCTTTTATAGGCTTTTTCTTTTTCATTGATTAGATTTCGTATAAATTCTGAGTTGTCGTCTATCCATCTTTCTATAATTTTTCTCACAACTTCGCTTCTATTATTCCCCCATCTGCCTATCAAGTCATCTATTATCATTAAATAATACCCATCTAGATACGAGGTTATCTTTTCTTTTGTCATTTTTCCTCATCAGTTACTGATTAGTTACTGATTAGTATCTTTCTGATATTTAAATTTTCCGTAGATTTTAAGACATAATAAACCAAAAAACTAGAAGATATGCAAATGTTGAGACTTAATGAAACCCAACTTAAGTTGTGTGAAGAGAAGATAAAGAATTTTATCAAAGGGGAGGTTAAAAAAGCTAAGACAATTGGAGGGGTAATAGCTCTGAGTGGAGGCATCGACTCAAGCTTGGTTGCAACGCTTGCTTCTAGGGTTATAGATTTAAAGGCATTAATACTTCCCGAAGTTGGAGTTAATAGACCAGAGGATATAGAAGATGCAAAAAGCTTGGCGAATGCTTTGGGAATAAACTACGAGGTAATAGAGATCAACCCAATACTCGAGAAGATAAGAGAAGCGAGAGCGGTGAAGGATAAGATCGCATGGGCAAATGTTAAGCCGAGGGTGAGAATGCTCCTCAACTATCTTGTGGCCAACGAAGAAAAGAGGATCGTGATAGGCACAAGTAATAAAACAGAGCTCCTTCTCGGATATTTTACCAAATATGGTGATGGTGGGGTTGACATCTTACCTATTGGCGACTTATACAAAACCCAAGTTAGACAGCTTGCGAGGTTTGTTGGAGTTCCAGAAAAAATAATAGAAAAGCCGCCCTCCGCGGGTTTATGGAAGGGACAGACAGACGAAGCCGAGCTTGGAGCAACCTACGAGGTAATGGATAAAATACTTTATTTGCTCGTAGATAAAGGCTTAGCAAAAGAAGAAGTTGCAGAGGAGCTTGGGGTTGAGCTTAGCTTGGTTGAGAGACTCGAAAGAAAAATGGAAGAGAACGAGCATAAACGAAAAATGCCAAAGATTTTGAAAATTTTTTAGATTTTTCTTTCAACATCGAACATCTAATTAAAATTTCAAAAAGTTGATATATCAAAAGAAACAGAATAAAGAGAAATGAAAGAAGAGGTCGAACTTTATTTAAAAAGAGCAGAGAAATTCAGAAAAAATGCATGGTTCAATTTTGAAAATAAAGACTATGACTTGGCGATGTTTCATATAGAGCAGGCGATGCAATTGATGATAAAAGCAAAAATGCTTGACCTAAAAGGTTACTTTGAGAGAAGTCACAGCCTAAGAAAACTCTTGGGAGATTTGAAAAAAATTGAGAAAGGTAAGAAGTTAGAGGAATTCTTAAAAAACTACAAAAAAGAGCTGAGAGACCTTGAGAGGGCTTACATAACCTCAAGATATTATTTTGAAGAATTTTTTAGAGAAGAGGTTGAGAGAGCTTTTAAAGCTTTAGATGAATTGCATGAGATACTATGGAGAGAATAGAATACTTCAAAAATTACTCAAAGTATGTTAAGGAGATGAAGAAATTATTAAGCGAGCATCTTAAAGAGTTTCAGCTATATGTTTTTGGCTCAGTTCTTGATGATTATTCCGTTGGCTTAAGCGATATAGATATAGCGATAGTTTCAGACGAGTTTAAGTCGAGAGAAAAGAAGCTTAGAGCATATGATGTTTTATTCGAGAAGTATTTTTATTCTCCCTTCGAATTTCATCTACTTACCAAAAAGGAATGGGAGTTTTTTCTCAGGTTTGTTGGTAAAAAGTTTATTAAATTTTAGACCTCAATATAATCGTAGAAAAAATTCCCGCAAAGCTTAGGCTTGAAGAAGTAGCGATCGCAGAGCCAATTATTCCAAATTTGGGTATTAGTATCAAATTCAAAACAAAATCCAAAGCTGCCGCAAGGCTTAAGATTTTCATTGGTATTTGTGGCATGCCAATTCCTTGGAATACTCCAGAGTTTACCATGAAAATTCCCAAGAATGCTGAGCCTATTGCAAGAATTCTAAATGGCTGAGTGGCTTGCATATAGCTTTCGTTAAAGAGGAGAAGAATTATCCATGGAGCAAATACTATGGCGAGAGTTAAAGTAGGCAATAAAACGGCTATGCAAAGCTTATATGCATAGGTTAAGCTTTGCATTATTTCTTCTCTT
>CAZSVW010000111.1:0-2965 GCA_964610485.1 Candidatus Hydrothermarchaeota archaeon
TTAATGTATTTTTCTGTGAACGTGACAACATTTTTGGACACCAATGCCATAATATGGGGCGAAAAGAAGGCGGTAGTATTCCCAAAAAAGGGAGAAGAATATACTTATAGAGACTTGCTAAGCTTGACAAATTCTGCGGCAAACGGACTTAAAGAGTTGGGAGCAAAGAAAGGAGATAGAATTGGAATAAGCTTAGATAACTCTCCCGAATTTTTAATAGGTTATTTTGCAATTTGGCGAATCGGAGCAATTTGCGTGCCTATAAATCCAAACTTCAAAAAAGAAGAACTATTAAGCATATTAAGAGATGCCGAGGTAAGTCTATTCATTACAAATAGAGAAGTGCATGATAGAATTGCAGATGAAATAGAAGATATCACCGTGGTAACCTCTTTCTCAAAGCTTCTCAAAAATAAAAAGGAATTCCAAGCAGAGAATTGCTCTCTAAATGATGTTTGCTCAATTCAATATACCTCTGGCACCACCACCACGCCAAAGGGAGCGATGCTAACCCATGGAAATTGGCTCGCAGCTATAGAAAATGAAATTTGGGTATTGCAATTAAGCGAAGAAGATGTATATTTAGGATTTTATCCAATGTTTCACGTGGGCTTGAGTTGGGGGATAGCCGCGCTAAAAGCTGGAGCGACCTTTGTAATAATGGACAGGTTTGAACTAGAAGAATACCTAGAGCTTGCAGAGAAGTATAAAGCAACCGTATTGGCGGGGATGCCACCCGTCATACATAGACTTGTTAATTCTCCTCCCGGCATAGAAGAAAAACTCAGGTATGCAAAGGTGATAATAAGCGGAGGAGGGCCACTTGCAGAGAGCATCTGGAAAAAATTTGATGAAAGATTTAAGATTCCCGTCGCCAACGCTTATGGTTTGTCTGAAACCATAGTAGTTGGTACGGCTACCTCTACGACTCCAAGGTTGCCCTATACCTTGAACTTCAAGAGCGTGGGCGTGCCGATAGGATACACCGAGGTTAAAATAGTAGATGAAAACGACCCAAGCAAGGAACTCAAACCCGGCGAAATAGGTGAAGTAGCTTTACGAGGACCTGGAGTAGCAAAAGGCTACTGGAAGAGAGATGAAGAGAGCAAAAAGGTTTTTTTGCCAGATGGTTGGTTCCTCACTGGAGACATGGGCTACTTGGATGAGCGAGGCCTGCTGTATATAACTGACAGAAAAAAAGACATGATAATAATGTCTGGATGGAAAATCTATCCCACCGAGGTAGAGAACGTAATACTCCAGCATCCAGAAGTTAAGGATACTGCAGTTTTTGCCAGAGAAGATGAAATGAGGGGAGAGATACCAGTAGCCGTTGTGGTGCTAAAAGAAGGAAGTAATGTTAGCAAGGAAGAAATTATCGCCTTTTGCAGAGAAAGATTGGCGAACTATAAAGTGCCGAGAGATGTAATCTTCGCAGACTCGATACCCAGAGTACATGGATGGAAGCTTTTGAGGAGATTGCTTAGGGAAAAGTATGCTAAGGGTAGTTAATCTCACAAAAAAATTTGGAAATTTTGTTGTTTTGAATGATATAAGCTTCTCTATTGAAGAAAATGAAATTCTTGGACTTGTAGGTCCTAACGGGTCGGGAAAAACCACAATGTTCAACATAATCTCGGGGTTGCTTTCACCCAATTCTGGAAAAATATTTTTTGGAGGGAGAGAAATAACCAAACTCCCTCCCAACGACATATGCAAGTTGGGCATAGCGAGAACTTTCCAGATCCCAAGGTTATTTGAAAATCTCTCGGTAGAAGAAAACATATTCTTGGGAGCATTGGCTAAGTATGACATAGAAAAAGCTAAGGAAAAAACCCATGAAATAATGAGATTTTTTGGGATAGAAAAGCTTAGAGAAACAAAAGCAAGGTATTTGACCTCTGGAGATAGAAAATTGGTTGAGTTATCAAGAGCTTTGGCTACTCAGCCAAAATTGCTCCTTATAGACGAGATATTCTATGGATTTAATCCAACGGAAGTAGATTCTGTATTAGAATTTCTTAATGAAATTCTAAAAATGGGAATTACTATTTGTATAATTGAACACAGACTTAAGCAAATTATGAAGATATTAGATAGGGTTATCGTTCTTTGCAGAGGTAAGATTATTGCAAATGGAAAGCCAGAAGAAATCTGCTCTAACAAGGAGGTCATTAAACATTACCTTGGAAGTTAAATTTAAATCTTTTAGCTAATTGCTGAGATATCCCTCCGGGAAAGAGAAGTATCATGAGCATGAGCATTAGTCCATAGACCACCATCTTAACAGTTGCCAGCTCTCCACCAAACAAAATTATTAAACTCTCTGTAAGTGGAGTTACTGCAACCGAGCCTAAGATTGCTCCGGCTATTCCTTTCCCACCAATTATAGAAATTACCAGAGGATCGCAAGAGCGCCATATCCCAAAGGCAGACTCGGGGTGGATGAATCTTGTATAGATTACATAAAAACTACCTAAAATACCTGTGAAGAAGGAGCTAATAGAAGAGGCTATTACTTTCAATTTGAAAACATCTACACCTAAGGTTTTAGCTGCGATTTCGTCTTCGCCTATGGCAGTGAAATAAAATCCCAACCTGGAATTAAAAATTTTCCTAAAAAATAGAATCAGAAATACCAATAGAAGAAGCATGGCATAGTAGTAAGGAATCTTGCTATTGAACTGGCTTGGCAATACCAAGGTTAAACCCGTAGCACCTCCAACAAAGTTTGAATTCGTAGAAAGTATTTTTAGTATCTCCGCCAAAGCGAGCGTTGAAAGAGAGAAATAAATTCCCCTAAGTCTGAAGCAGATAAAGCCTACTAAAGCTCCCAACATTCCTGCTATTGCTCCAGAGATTACGATTCCAAGAAGAGGAGTTATTCCATAGTAGTTAAATAAAATCACAGTTATATAACCACCTATACCAAAAAAAGCAGCATGTCCAAGTGAAATTTGTCCAA
>CAZSVW010000111.1:3065-4136 GCA_964610485.1 Candidatus Hydrothermarchaeota archaeon
ACCCAATATGTTTCCAGCGCCGGCAAGTGCAACTATGACTATACCTATCAGAGTGTAATGGAATCCGACAGTGGGAGATATATAATAAATGGGAGCTACGAGAGAGCCTGCAGCCGCTGCCAAGGAAGCTCCTAGGGCAAAGGAATACATCTTTATTCTCTCTACGTTTATACCAACAAGCTCAGATAACTCAGGATTTTGGGAGCAAGCTCTTATAGCTCTTCCCCAACCAGTATTCCTAAGAGCGAGGAACAGGATAATAAATACAATTACAGAAAAAACAAACGCTTCCAGCTCCATTTTAGTAAATCTTATGTCAAAAAATTTAATAACCTCGGAGCGATAAGTTAAGCTTCTGTAATTGCTTGAACATATTAAAGTTACTAAGTTTTCCAAAAAAATAACTAATCCTATCATGAATATTATTTGTTCTTCCTCTGATTTGAGTTTTGATATCGCTATTTTATATAAAAACGCCCCAAGTAAGAATAAAATAGGAGCAGAAAATATTATGGAAAGAAAAGGAGGCATTCCAAAAAAAGAAAATAGAAAAAAGGTTATGTACATAGCCAGCATCATTAGTTCTCCATGAGCAAGGTTGACTATTTGCATTACTCCCAGAATCAACGATAATCCTAGAGCCGCTAACGAATATATCCCTCCAACTATTATGCCCTTTGCTACTACCTGTTCGAGCATGTTTATCCTTCTATCTTTCCGTCCAAGCGGGCATTGGAACAATAGGCTTAGCCACAGCTACTTCCTCTGGATAAACTGTAACGAATGTTCCATTTTGCACCTGAACAACTACGACATTTTTATAAATATTTTCTCCTCTCTCGTCAAATTGGATTGGACCAGAAATCCAAGTCATATTCGTTTTTGCTAAAGCCTCTCTGATTTTCTCCGGGTTTGTTGAACCCGCTCTCTCTATGGCATCGAGCAATACCGTGGTTGCTTCATATGCTTCCGCAGCCAATGGGTCTGGAGCTTCGCCGAATACCTCTTTATAATGAGCTACGAACTCGGCATTTCCGGGCCATTTAGCGTCTGGACTCCAGAATATACCGA
>CAZSVW010000112.1:0-4067 GCA_964610485.1 Candidatus Hydrothermarchaeota archaeon
ACTCGGAAGATGTTTGCGATCCTTACTTGTTGAAAGAGAATCTTGGTGCAGATCCGTTCGAAGATACGTTGCCTTTAGTGAAGTACTACGCATGTCCATCGTTTTCATTGTTTAGAGAAGAATACACGGGTAATACTCCCTACCTTGACATCTATGATTATGTTATGGATAATGGGTGCGGTGTGAAAGATACCGATGGAGGAATTAGGTATTACACAAAGGGAAGAATTTTGGTTGAGGACGTTCATGTCACTACGCCAGAGTTAGAGGAATGTAAGAAAATAAAGGATCCAGTATTACGTGATAAGTGTATAAAAGCTGTAAAGGAGGATATAAAGGCAGGGAAGATAACACCAGAAATTTGGAGTAGATGCAAAAGGGTTTACACAGACTATTGCTTGGATGATGAAACGCTTGTGGAATATTATTATGAAGCTCCGAGAAGGGTCTTAGTTCAACTACCACCTAATGTTCAACAAGCTACCAGAAGACTGGGAATACAAGCTGGAGTTACGGAAGTCTGGGTAAGCGGCGGCATAAGAAACATAACCTATAAATGTCCTTTTGGCTGCTCAAATGGCGCATGCATCTGCGAGGACGTTGACGCTTCTGGGTCCTTTGGTCGGAGTAGAGAAGAGAGAGGAAAGAACTACGAGGTTCGAGGAGAATATGATTGGGGAGTATTAATAGATGTCTTTGGAACATCACCAATTGAACTCGGTACGGATAGGGATCACTGCATTGATGCATATACATTGCGTGAGTTTTACGTTACAGTTGAGGAACCTTCCGATCCATATATACCTGATAGATGTGTGTTGAAAAGTGAGGAGCATGCGTGCAATTCTATATGCGAGGGCGGGATTTGCAAACCAGCTACATGTTCTGATGGGATTAAAAATCAGGGAGAGGAGGGCATAGACTGTGGAGGTCCATGTCCGCCATGCAACACAAAATGCAGAACAAATGTTACCTATGCTCCCCCCGACACCCCATGTACAGATAAGTGGAGACCTCCCACAAGTAGTAACGATAAGATAACAACCTGCGAGGTTTTCGAAGTCTGTGATGAAAAGGCTGACAAGTACATAAAGGAAGCGCTCTCATGCTGCGACCCTACTTTTGAGCAATTCATCTACTATGACCCAACGTCCTGTAACTTTGCAAAGGCGAACACTCCATCAACTTTGCCAAAGAAAGATTACATAAAGAGGTGTGCGGCTCTGTATATAATAAAGAATATGGGCGATTCATCCGTTCCCAATACTAGAAAGATAATGAATTATTACATGTGGGAAGAACTATGCTGTAATAAACTCAGCTCATGTAATATCAGCACGGAATTTTATAATTATTTTAAGAATTGTATTTCAGATAATAAAAGCAACTTCTGGCAATGTTGGGAGCAGGGAGCGAATAATCTCAAACTCAACGGTGATTATGATGCTTATGACAAGATAATGGAAAGGGTAAATAATGCAATGGGCATATGGCGTTTAGATCAGATACCGTGCACAACTTATGACCTTCCCAAAAGATGGGGAGACGATAACGATCCAAGTAAAAACACGATAAAGTTCGCTTATCTCCCGTCTCATGCAACCCTCTACTATTTGAGAACGGGGACATGTGCTGACTATGCTATCGCTATTACAACCCTTTTGAGAAAACTCGGATATACGTGCGACGAGGTTTACTATGTTAGAACTAGTTATACCGCACACGCCTTTAACTTTGTCAAACTTCCTGGGGATACCAAATACCATCTTGTTGATACAACCGGTGGTAGTGCTGGAGGGATAAAAATTGGAGGTATGTATGCAAAAAGCAAAACCGAATTTGATTATGCTAATTGCACAATAAAATGGTTATCCATATGTGATAGGCTGAATCGAACCGCTCTAACACGTTTGAAGGAATTTGCCCAAAGAACGGGCCATGAAGGTCTAATTCCAAATGATGTCACAGAAATGAAAAATGATTGCACCGGTGATTACATCCCTCCAATTACAGCCGACCAGCTTTATGGTTGCGAAAACTCCCAGATAAATTTCACAAAGCTTGAGGAGGAGTGCGGATGAAGAAATATCTGATCTTTGGATTGACATTGGCATTTCTCCTTATTCAGGCGGTAAGTGCAGTGGAAATAGAAAGAAGCTATCAAGTTGATGGATTGAATGTGAGTGTTGAGATAGAGATAAAGAATGATGATGTCGAAAAAACCTTCATAGTGGTCGAAGATTGTCTTCCTGATGCAGATTGCACGGCAAACAAGAATCTCAAATATGAGGATATGGATGGTTTCAGGAAGTATTATCTGAGATGGAAATTTAATCTCTCATCTGGAGAAGTGAAGACCATTCATTACAGTTTTATCATTCAAAGACCTGGTGAATATATACTTCCACCCACGAAAATATACACCAAAGACGGGAAGATTGAAGGAGAGGCAACAAAGATAGTTGTCAAGTGTAATATGAATGGTGTTTGTGAAATCCCCCTTGAGAATTCTTTGAATTGCCCGCAAGATTGCCCAACGGGAATAAAGGATAATATATGCGATGCTATAAAAGATAATAGGGTCGACCCAGATTGCAAAGAGGGTGTTGATCCAGATGATACAGTTATTTATGAGGAAAAAATTACAGAAAAGCATAGGGAAAGTAATAAGATAGTTTACAGTGCGCTTTCAGTATTCTCTTTAATTTTGGCGGGCATGGTCATAATTGTTCTGAGATTTAAGAAAAAGCAAAAATAAAACGATAAATACGGTCTATAGCTTGTAAACCTTGTCCCCTTTCCTAACCTTTTCCTTTACCTTTATTCCAACGCTCTGTCCAGCTTCCGCTTCTTCTACTGGAGTTTTCTCTATTTGCATCGATTCAACAACCTGCTCAAAATCCGTGGTTGCTCCTTTTATTCGAATTTTATCCCCCAATCTAAGTTTCCCTTTGGTTATTTTTACTCCAGCAACCCCAATTTTTGAGAAATAGGTAAAAACTTCACCCACTTCTTCCATGTTTTTTATTTTTCTCTGCAAGGCTTAAAAACCTTTCCATCATTTTTTTATGCGACAAAACATGCAAGTGCAAATAGTTCGCAAGAGTATTCTTCTTTAACATGCCATCGTAGCCGTTTATTATTCCCTTTCCTCTTTTTACTTTAAAAACAAACTTTGCGTTGCCTAGTAACTCCGGCTCTGAGTGGTGAAACTCGTGACCGACAAGCACTTCTCCTCTCTTGCTTATTGGATTATTTTCTATTACTTCATGAATCGTATATCCCAAAGCCTGAAACTTCTTTCTCATTCTCGTGTTCAAAGGCAAAAAGCCTACCATCTCATAATCTTCTCCTTCGAGAGTATAGATTTTTTCTCCGAGATACATTAACCCAGCACACTCGGCATATACGGGCTTGCCCGAGTAGCAAAACTCGTAGATGTCTTCTCTCAATGAAGAATTTCTCTCAAGTTCCTTTGCAAAGATTTCTGGAAATCCCCCACCTATGTATAAAGCATCCACCTCGGGTAAAGCTTTATCCTTTATAGAATCTATAAAAACGAGCTCGCCACCAAGCTCTTTGATGGCTTCTAAGTTATCTATGTAATAAAAGGTGAAGACCTTATCCTTTATCACTCCAACTTTACAATTAAATTTCTTTTTCTTCTTTTCTTTGATTTTTACCTCTTTTAATTCGGGTGCTTCCTCTGCAGCCTTTATTATTTTATCTACATCAAGATGCTCCTCAACGATCTCGGCGAGGGCATTGAAAAGCGTTTCGAGGTTCTCCCGCTCATAGGCGGGGACTAAACCAAGATGTCTTTCGGGTATTACTATGTTCTTATCTCTTGGTATAACTCCAAAAACTTGAAGCTCGGCAAGCTTTTCCACAGCGAGTTTAGCCTTTCTCGCATGCCTTGGATTTCCCGCCCGATTTAATATAACCCCTTTAATGTCAACCTTTTTATCAAATACCTTATATCCAAGAACAAAGGCGGCAGTAGTTCGAGAGATTCTCTCTATATTCACCACGAGAGCTATGGGAGATTTCAAAATCTTGCTTACCTC
>CAZSVW010000113.1:0-1360 GCA_964610485.1 Candidatus Hydrothermarchaeota archaeon
AGATAAAGGATTTCAAAGCAGATGTAATAGGCAAGGTAACGAAGGGCGAAGGAAAGGTAAAGATAGAGTCGAAGTTTAGCGAGAGCAAGGTGGTGTATTAGATATCGGTTTAAAGTTTTCTTTTCTCTATTTTTAGCTCTCTAGTGTTATTATAGGATGAAAAATCTAAAACCACACTCTCTTTATTGGCACTCTATCAAAATCTTCATCTTCTGTAGCAATAGCTTGTAAGCCATTGTTCTCTATAACTCCCAAGTGAATCGCATCCGAAGGCTTTAGTGAATATCTGAAAATATTATTTTTTGCTTTGAGGTAATCTTCCAACCCAATAGGAAGAACCTTAACATATGGCAATACATTTTCTTCTATAAAAACCATAGAATCCCCATAAGAAACTTTATATTTTTTCTTGGATATGAAAATTGCTTCATCGAACACTAAAACATTGGTATAAAGCTCATTCTCTTCAATTAGCTTAGTATAGAAATTTGCAATCTTTTCTTCAATTTCAGGAGTGGGAACTATCAGATAGACCAATAAACTTGCATCGAGAAATATCTTCATTCAAATTCGTCCTCCAAGTCAACATGCTTAAGCTCTCCTAACTTTGCAGGTTTTCCTCTGACCTTTCTCTTCCATTCTATTATTCTTCTGAAGATTTTACTTGGCTCTGCAATGTTTTTTATCATTAATCCCTCGTCTTTTAACTCTATAATAATGAAATTACCTTCTTTGATTCCGTAGGATTCCCTAAGCATTTTTGGGATTACTATTTGTCCCTTAGGTCCCACCTTCAGTTTTATTCTAACCATAAGTATCACTAAGTTATACTTTTTGTTTAACCATATAAAAAAATTTATATTAGCAGAAAGTAATTGGCTCCCATGACAAAAATAACCATTTTATGCGATAACAGAACTCTCTTGTTAAGACCTAAAAGATTGCTTGCCGAGTGGGGATTCTCTGCGATGATTGAAACTAACAAAGAGGCGATACTTTTTGATACTGGTCAAAGCGATGTCGCTTTATACAATGCTTTGACTCTTAGGCTACCTTTGAATAAGGTAACTTCGATTGTTTTTAGCCACGGACATTACGACCATACCGGCGGAGCAATGGATTTTCTCAGAGTTATAACTCCAGAGAAGCTTTATCTTCACCCCGATGCATGGCTTCCGAGATATTACGAGGGAAGCTATATTGGTATAGTATTTACAAAGGAGATGCTTCCCGATGAAGTGGAAATAATAGAGCATCGCGAGCCTATCGAAGTAGCCAAAGGGATTTTTGCCCTTGGCGAAATACCAAGAAAACATAAGGATGCTACCTTAGGCACCATCATAAGAGATGGTAAGAGACA
>CAZSVW010000113.1:1460-4020 GCA_964610485.1 Candidatus Hydrothermarchaeota archaeon
TTCAAGGTCTTTAACACTTGCATATTTGTAGTTTTTTAATAAATCCACATATTTCTTTAGCATATCTATTTTTGACAATATTTCTCTCTTCATGCTAATCCATACCTTGCAATTCTCTTTATTTTTTCTCTTACATGCCTATCATCATAGTATTTTCTATCCAAGTATTTTGACATGACCTCTGATTCTATTTTAACTCTCAATTTTTCTTCAGATTTTAGTATAATCCCGTCTTTTATTATATTGTAATTTAATAGCAGAGGGGTTTCATTCATTATTATCAGGTCTATCTTATCGGTTTTTAAAAGAGAGGATAATTCAGATATAAGTTTAAGCTGAAGACGAAATTTATCCTTCTTACTAAGTCTTTCGTCAAGATACACAGCTATATCTATATCACTTAGCTTGTTCGTTTCTCCTTTAGCATACGAACCAAATAGATATGCTAATTTAACTTCATCGTATCTTTCGAAAAATTTTTTTAATTCTTCAATCATCAGAATATTTTAAATTTTTAACTAAGGCAAAGGACTTTTAAAGAGCTTTTTCAAATCCACCTCGCTACCTCTTTTGCAAAGTAGGTTAAAATTAGGTCTGCACCAGCACGTTTGATGCTCAGTAAGGTCTCGTAAACTATGGCTTTTTCGTCTATCAGATTTCTCTCGGCAGCAGCCTTGATCATGGCATATTCGCCGCTTACGTTATAAGCAGCGGTGGGCATGCCAAAGGTTTTCTTAACTCTATATATCACATCAAGGTAAGCCAAAGCCGGCTTCACCATTACTATATCTGCACCTTCTTCTATGTCCAAGGCAACTTCCCTCAGAGCTTCCTCTGCATTGCCTATATCCATCTGGTAGCTCTTCCTATCACCAAAAGCTGGAGCAGAATCTGCAGCTTCTCTGAAGGGAGAGTAGAACGAGGAAGCATACTTCGCCGAGTAGCTCATTATCGCGACGTTTTCAAAGCCTTCCTCATCCAACGCTTCTCTTATCGCTTTAACTCTTCCGTCCATCATGTCGCTTGGCGCAACTATATCAGCGCCTGCTTCCGCATGGCTTACCGCGGTTTTAGCAAGCAGCTCTAAGGTTGGGTCATTTAAGATTTCATTACCCTTAACTATTCCGCAATGCCCATGGTCCATGTATTCACATAGGCAAACGTCGGTAATTACAACTAAGTTATCGCCCACCTCATCTTTAATAGCTCTAACCGCTCTCTGAATTATTCCTTCTTTGGCGTAAGCTTGCGAAGCAACGCTATCTTTTTTCTTTGGAATCCCAAATAGGATTATCGCGGGTATGCCAAGTTCAATGATTTCTTTAACTTCTTCTATAGCGTCGTTGATGCTCAGCCTAGAAATACCTGGCATGCTCGCTATCGCTTGAGTTTTCCCTTCGATGATGAACATCGGGTAAATCAAGTCTTTTTTTGTAAGCGTAGTTTCCCTAACCATATCTCTTATTAAGGGGGTTCTTCTCAACCTTCTCAACCTTATTCTCGGAAACATTCTATCTTCCTCCTGATAATTTTCTTTGCTTCTTCAATATCTTTATTTGCAATGTCATAATCGCTAAGCAACGACCTCAAAATTTCCTTTCTTTTTCTTTGCTCAGGTATTTTATTTTTAAGAAGCTCTCTTGCATACTCCTGAAGCTTAAGCATTTTCACATCCTCTTTGGTTATTAGCTTGGCAATTCTCCTTTTTATCAGCTTTGCTAAAGCCGGAGATTTTCCCAAGGTTGAGACCGCTATTAACACGCCTTCGACTTCAAAGCTTGCGGGTATGATAAAGTCGGAGATTTTATCAGCCCTGTTAACGAGCTTCCCCCGCTTTCGTGCCTCTTCTTCAATTGAGTTATTCAACTCTTCATCAGAGGTGCAGGCTAGGATTATATCGTAATTTTTAATAAGCTTTGGTATTTCGCTTTTTTTAACCTCCCTCTCTATTATATTAACGTTCATTTTTTTAAGTTGCGGAGTAAAATCTTTGCTTATTATTGTAACCTTTGCTTTAGCGTCAAGAAATTTTCTTGCTCTTCTTTCACTTACTTCTCCGCCTCCAAAAATCAGAATTTTTTTATCTTTTACATCAAGGATTATCGGGAGCATTTTCCACACCATAAATGCAATAGGGCTCTTCCTCGAGATAATCCCCATACTCGGCATAAGCTCTTGCCCTGCAACCACCGCAGATTACCTTGAATCTACATCTCCCACATTTTCCTTTCAGTTTTGTGAAGTCTCTCAAATCTAAGAAGAGTTTTGAGTTCATCCAGATTTCTTTAAAACTCTTTTCTCTTACATTTCCCGCTTTCAATGGAAGGTAACCACAAGGTTGAACATCTCCTTTATAGGAGATGAAACAGAAGGCTATTCCACCTAAGCAACCTAATCTACGTTTGGGCAGAGGTTCTTTACTTTTCTGATAGTAAATTCTATAGAAATGAGGAGCACAGGTGGGCTTGATTTCTAAATCATAATTTTTCTGAACTTCATAGAGCCAGTTTAAGACTTTTTCATATTCTTTTGCGTTAAGAACTTCATCTCTTATCATTTC
>CAZSVW010000114.1:0-3932 GCA_964610485.1 Candidatus Hydrothermarchaeota archaeon
ACCCAGGTTGAACAGCTATCCTCATTCCGTCAAGTCTGTATTTTAATTTTTCCTCTATTTTTTCTAAACCTATATCTTCATATAATACCCATGCAATATGTCTGCATTTTGATTTTCCTTGGTATTTTTTCCCAATTTTAGACAAGACTTCATTAACTTTCTTATATAGTTTCTCATCGGTTAAAATTTTGTGTCTTGCTTCACATAGACTACTATAGCAGGTATTACAAGCAGTTATGAGGTCAATTCCCTTTTCCTCACCTAAGGCAAGATTTCTTGCAGCTACTGCGCACCAACCAACCAAGTCTACTGAAGGCATAGTGCCCCAAGTAGGACAACAGGATTGCCCATTCAGATTATCAAGTTCAATACCAAAGGCAGGAAATACTTTCCTCATAGAAACCTCAACATCTGGTCTATTAAAGGCGATGTTGCATCCGAGGAATAATCCATATTTTTTCATTTCCTCCACCTATTTCAGTGGAAACAATCCTAACTCTATGAGTCTGGTATTCTTTAAAATAATTCTCAGTTCTTCAAGTGCTTTTTCGTTTGAATCGGTTGTAGGGGGTTTTTCATCCAAACCAACAGCCTTTCTTGCTTTCCTATTCTCAACATAAATTGCATGCCCATGCTCATATAGAGACCTAAGAGCTTCTAAAGCTGTTGGAGGGATAACAAATTCCTCGATCATTAATCTTCTCATAGCAAACATTACTTCAAAGGGATTCACATCCCTAGGACATACTTCACTACATCTATTGCATGCAACACATGCCCATGGGGTAGGATCATCAAAAAACTCATCTCTTAATCCCAGTTCAATTCCCTTTATGAGTTTTTTATTATACCACTCAAATCCGCTAATTGAAAGCGGACAAATAGAAGAACAAGCTCCGCATTGCATGCACTGTGCAATATTCTCAGCGCCAAATTCTTGAATCACTGTAATAGTTCTTTTCCCATATTCTTTTTTTTCTCTCTCTCTAAGATAGGTCAAATTTATCACGTTCATTTTTTATCTCTCCAATTCTATGGATAAAGCTTCCACTTGAGATAATAACTGCTCAAATGTGTAGCCATGAAGCTTTATTGCTTTGCTTGGACAAGCAACAACACATACACCACATCCCTTGCACAATGCAGGATTTAACTCTGCTTTTTTCTCCTTTTTTCTTTTTTCTGTTATAGTTATCGCTTTATAGGGACAGAGAGGTTCGCAAATTCCACAACCACTACACCTATCTCTATCAATCTCAGCTATCAATGGTTCAACCTTCATTTTTCCTTTAGAAAGGAGAGACATTACAGAAGAAGCAGCTGCTTTTGCCTGAGCTACAGAATCAGGAATATCCTTTGGACCTTGAGCACATCCACAGATGAATATACCCTCTGATAAAGTATCTACTGGATAAAGTTTTGGATGCTTTTCCTTTAAAAATCCTTCAATTCCTATGCTTATCCCGAGCTTTCTGCTTAATTCTTCCATTCCTTGAGAAGGTTCAACTGCAGATGCCAACACAACTATATCAGACTCCAACTCAACCGGTTTCCCTATGTCAGAATCATAACCTCTCACCAAAAGCCTTTCATTGGGTAATTGATTGATTCCTCCGACTTTTCCTCTGATTATATGGATACCCAATTCCTTACATCTCATATAGTATTCATCAAAGTCCTTTCCAGCGGTTCTTACATCAATAAAGAAAATATAGATATCTAAATCTGGATAGCTTTCTTTGAGTTGCATCGCTTGCTTAAGCATATACATGCAACAAATCTTTGAACAATAGGAATGATATCTCTTACTTCTTGAACCAACACATGAAATATAAACAATGACCTTCGGTTCTCTTGCATTCTTTCCCTCTTTATATTTTTTTATGTCGCTTGGTACGATTAGTTTTCCATCGCTAGGACCAGTTGCGGATATTAGCCTTTCCATTTGGAGGGCTGTAATTACATTAGGAGAGCTGGGAGAAAACTCCTTGAAATACTTCTTATCCATCACTCTATATCCAGTTGCAACGATTATTGCGCCTACCTCTATCTCAAGAATGCTACCCTCCGGATCCCGAGGTTCGTCTCTCAAACAAGCTCCAGTAGGGCAAGCTTTTTCGCAAGGAGCGAGAATTTTCCTACCATCCTTAGAAACCTTTGGAGGTTTTCCAAACTCTCTTCCAGCACACTTTACGCAAGCATCTATATCAATAACAGCCTTCCTAGGAACAGCTTGAGGGAATTGTATATATATTGCCCCTCTTTCGTCGAGACCCTCATTAAATTCGTTTGGTACTCTTGCTGCTGGTGGACAAACATTTATGCAAGCACCGCAACCAGTACATTTATCCCAGTCAACCCATGTTTGTTTTCTTCTGATTTTAACTTTAAAATTACCAACACTACCTTCAACGGATTCAACTTCAGAATAGGTTAACAATTCAATGTTTTCATTATTTGCGACCTCTACCATTAGAGGTGTTAAAATGCAGGAAGCACAGTCATTGGTGGGGAAGGTTTTATCAAGTTTAGCCATATTTCCTCCAATTGACGGTTCCTTTTCAACTAAGTAAACCTTATATCCAGCATTCGCAAGGTCAAGAGAAGCAAATATCCCAGAAATTCCCCCACCTATCACCAATACATTCTGATTCATCTCAACATACCTATCTTCTAAAGGCTCAAGTAATCTAGCCTTGGCAACTGCAGAGGCAACAAGATACTTTGCCTTCTCTGTTGCCTTCTTTTTTTCATGCCAATGTGCCCAAGCACATTGATCTCTTATATTTGCCATTTCTAAGTAATATTTGTTTAAACCAGCAGCTTCGCATGCCCTCCTAAAGATGGGCTCATGAGTTTTTGGCGTGCATGATGCGACAACCACTCTGTTTATCAAACCATCTCTAATGTCTTTTTTAATAATTTCTTGCCCGGGATCAGAGCACATAAATAGATAATCTCTGGCAATGACCACATTTGGAAGCTTCTCTGCAAATCTTCTAACCTCTTCTACATCCACTGCTCCTGCAATGTTCTCTCCACAATGACAAACATACACACCTATTCTAGGCTCTTCCTTAGACAACTTATCACCAAAATTGTCTAAACACGTGAGGAAAAATAAAAATGTCGTGTTCGGCATTTCGGACAAATATTTTTAAATTTTAATTATAAAACTACCTCACAAGCTTATGTGCTATCTCTTCGAATTCTTTGATAACCTCCTTGGAAACTGAGGGGCGTATCCTCCCCACAGCTTGAAGAATATCTTGAGTAGTTATCTTTTCACCTATCCTTCTGCTTCTAAATAAATCCAGTTTTGCCTCCCTGCATATAAGCGTTGTCATGGTCGCCAGATAGGATGAGGAGAGGATTCTCAAAATCCTGAGGGACTTTGGAGTAAAGTTTGAAGTATACAGATGTATGCTTGAAATTAGAAAATGAGCAAAGCAAATTATCTTAAAGCTTTTAAAAGGTACCTTCCTTTTTCTGTTATCCTGTAAACCTTCCTTTTCTCCTGTTCTTCAACTTCAACGAGCTTATATTCTCTCAAATCCTTCAAATGCTCGTATATTGAAGAAAGAGAAACCCCAAGTCTGTTGGCGAGCTCATAACCATGAGAAGGGTTCTTCTCAATCTCCTCCAAAATTCTCAATTTTCTTTTTCCAATAATTTTCATTATATCGAAAAAATAGAACAGTAGCTTAAAATTTATATAACAGAAAAATCCGATATACCTAACCATGACAAGAGATGGTGTAGACATACACAGTGAGGAATTCAAAAAGTTATCACATAAAGAGCAGCTCATAATACTGAATGAGAGGAAGAGGGAGCTTGAGGAAAGAATAAGGGAGCTTGGGGAAAGGATAAAAGAGGCAATGGAAAAAATGGGCAGCGAGCTTCATGAGATGGACGAAGAGTAAAACAAA
>CAZSVW010000115.1:0-3846 GCA_964610485.1 Candidatus Hydrothermarchaeota archaeon
GAGAATCATTGCAAGAAGCCATCCAACAAATATATGGCCATAGTATTTCTCATTCCCAAGATACCTCAGATATACCCCCTTCAACAGCACAGCGCCTACCGTTAAAAGCACAAAACCGGAAAAAACATCTGGGAATGCGTTAGGTATGTAAGTATCAAGGATCGAAGCCCCAATCTGTATACTTCCCCCCAGCCAAGGAAGCCACCATGCAACTATTCCATTGTAAAACTGCACTATTCCATAGATAAGGTAAAGGATGGATATCATAAGGATGTAAATATTTGCTCTAGTTCCTATTTTCATATTTTTCATTTATATCACCACCCAATTATGTGACCAACTCCCAAAACAATCCAAGACACTATATATGCGAGTAAAATCCCGTAGAGTAACGTAAATATTGCCCATTTCCACCCAGCTTCATGCTTTATTGCCCCAATTGTTGCTATGCATGGAATATAGATCAAGATGAAGACCATGTATGAATACATCTGCAGCGGTGTATACATAGTTGCCATCGTTATTGGTATAGTTTCTTCCGACACACCATATAGTAAAGCCGATGCCCCAAGGACGATTTCCTTTGCTATAACTCCAAATAATGCGGCTACAAGCAATCTCCAATCCCATCCAAGAGGCGTAACTAATGGAAGTAATGCTTTTCCAATAGCTGCTGCCAAGCTATTTTCTGCATTTTTTGTGTATGTAAAGTTCGTACTTGTTATGAGTAATATTCCAAGTATAAGTATTCCTGGCAAAATCACCTTCCCCGCTTTTGTAAAGAATAACTTTCCTCTTCCCCACGCCTTATATAGGGATACCTTCGAAACAGGCATCTGATACTGCGGAAGCTCTAATATAAATGGCGAGGTCCTCCCTTTCAATATTGTTTTCCTGAGAATAATTGCTACGACAAATGTAAGGGCTACTCCAAGAAGATAGAGCGATAGAAGTACATCGCCTCCCATCCCTCCCCAAAATGCTTCAACTATAGCGGAGAAGAATACTAACCTTGCACCACAGAGCATCAGAGGATTGGTTACTATTGCAGCTAATCTATCCTTTTCCTCTGGTATAGCTCTTGTTGCATAAATTGCGGGAACATTACAACCTAAGCCTAAAATCATTGGAATTATTGCTCTCCCAGACAATCCCAATTTTCTCATGATTTTGTCCATTAGGAATGCTGCCCTCGCCATGTATCCAAAATCTTCAACAAGAGACAATGCAAAGTATAACAGGATAATTAGTGGAACGAAACTTAGCACCATGCCAATCCCATTTAATAACCCATAATCCCCAAAGAATAGGTAATCAAACCAAGGGATTCCTGTAACTCCCGAAAGAGCAGAAGATAATGTTGCAAAACCATCTCCAAGAAAATCGCAAAACGGAGCAGAGACCATAAAACCAAACTGAAAGATCATCCAGAGTATAGATATGAATATTGGTATTCCAAGATACTTATCAAGAAAAACGCTGTCTACAATGTCTGATGCTGTAACCTTTTCCTCTTTTATTAAAAGATCTTTGCATATATTCTTTATCAATTCATATCTTGCATCTGCAAGGGCTATTTCGAAATTTTCGGTCTTGTCTCCTCTTATTACTTCTTCGCATTTCGAAAGCAAATTCTTGTCAATTTTTTTCTTTACTTCTTTATCATTTTCAAGAATTTTTATTGCTACCCATCTTTCATCAAAACCAGCCACTTTTCCTTTTATTATTTCTTCGATCTTACTTATCCATTTTTCTATTTTTTCATTGTACTTTATTATTTTTCTTTCTACCGGTTTTTTCGCATACTTTACTATAGCATCCAGTAATTCTTTCATTCCTTCCTTCCTAGGAGCAACCGTGGGTATTATTGGAACTCCCAGCTTCTTTTCCAATTTTTTAATGTCTATTTTTGTGTTTTCTCTTTTTGATAAATCCATCTTGTTTAAAGCAATAATTACATTTGCTCCTAGTTCAAGTAATTGTAGTGTAAGATAGAGATTTCTCTCTAAATTTGATGCGTCAACAATATTGACAACAACATCTGGCTTATCCTGAATGATGTAATCTCTTGCAATTAATTCTTCTATAGAGTATGCAGTCAAACTGTATGTTCCGGGAAGGTCGATAACATATATTTCATTTCCCTTATAGTTCAATGTCCCCTCTGCCTTATCAATTGTTTTTCCAGGCCAGTTTCCAATATGTTGATGCCCACCCGTTAAATTATTAAACACCACAGATTTTCCAACATTTGGATTTCCAGCAAGTGCAACTCTTATCATCACGATCCTACCTCCACAAATACTTTCATACATACTCCCCTTCCTAAGGCAATTCTCGAGCCTTTTACCTCCAATAAAATTGGGCCCCTACCTACAGATTTTATAATTTTTACTATGGAGCCAGGAACCAAACCAAGGTCTGCAAGCCTTCGCATAATACCCCTTCCTCCTCTAATACTTACAATCCTCAGAGTCTCTCCCTCGGAAGCTATTGCAAGAGGAATCATCTCTTAACCTCCACGACTATCATCTTTGCTTCATCTCTCTTTAATGAGAGATAATACCCTTTCACTTCGAATTCCACTGGATCTCTTAGAGGAGCATTTCTTATTACCTTCACTCTCTCGCCTTTTGTCATTCCCATCTCTATAATTCTCCTCATTGTTATCGAATCCCCACCCACAATATCAACAATTATACCTACTTCTCCGGGCTTTAATTCACTAAGCCTGACTTTCATTCTATCACCGTCGGCGCACCTCTATCTATATATTTGTTAGACTTCCCTAATAAAATATGATTAGTCTAATATTATTAGACTAATCTAATAGTATTTAAGTTTTTTTCGTTGGGTTATAGTCATTCTCCTTAAGAAATCGTCTTCGTTTTTTGTTTCTCCAGATAGACTCATTATTTTCGCTTTTAGGCGAGATTTTTTAGGCACAAAAATAAATTTCTAAAGAGAATAACTATATATAGTATCGATTATTCCGATGTGATGAGCGGAACTTAGGGTTGACGGCATAAAGGTGGCAATATCAAGCATTTTAATTGCTTTTTTCCGGTCAGACAATGGCTTTTTAATAGTCATTACACTAACATATTAGACTGGTGAATCGCCCCATCTTAACGCTGTTAATGCGAGCAGGCAATCCTTATCGCGAGGAACGAAAAGCCTGTAGATGTCCATGAGGCTCTCCCAAAAAGCAATAAGACTTAAGAGGCAAGATATATGTCTCCTATATATTTAGCAACCATCAATAAGGGGAAGAGCCAAAAAGTTAAAAATAGTCTAAATTAGGGATGCGCATGGAAGAGAAAAAAATTGTTTACTTTACAGAACCAGGAGAAAAAAATACAGTTCTTACCCTTAATTTAGCAAAACAAAGAGCAGACGAATTGGGTATTAAGGATATTATTATCGCAACTACTAGAGGAGGAACCGCGAGGGAAGCTATTAAAATCTTTGATGCTAAGGAGTACAATGTAATATTCGTTACTCATATGGCGGGATTTAGAGGCATTGGAATGCAGGAATTCCCAGACGATCTGAAAAAGGAGCTGATATCTAAGGGTTACAAGGTTTTAACTTGTATGCATGCTTTAAGTGGCGTAGAGCGAGCATATAGGAAAAAATACGGATATCTTGGTCCCGCAGAAATCATGGCTATAACATTAAGATTATTTGGAGAGGGAACAAAAGTTTGTGTAGAAATTGTTTTAATGGCAGCAGATGCTGGTCTTATATCTATGGAAAACGATGTTATAGCTATAGCTGGGACCAGTATTGGTGCGGATACCGCATTAGTTATTAAGCCTGCTCATACATCTAATGTTTTTGATT
>CAZSVW010000116.1:0-2546 GCA_964610485.1 Candidatus Hydrothermarchaeota archaeon
TCACAAATAAAGTTCCCAGAATTACAATAACAATGTCGTGGGAAGAGAAAGTTACGAAATATAGGGAGGTTCAAAAACAGAGAACGGTATCCAAACCTATCTATCAGATCATAATAGACAAAATATCAGAATAGATGATAAAATATTGTCCAAAATGTGGTGAAAAAAGACATAATAATTCAAAATATTGTAGTAAATGTGGATTTAATTTTAATGAAAGAGAAAAACATTATTTAGAAAATTTAAGGAAAGCTAAATTGCAAATAATTTTTGGTGTAATGTTTTTTATTTTTACTTGCAGTATAACTTATTTCTACATCTCTCAGGAGAAATATAACAAAAGCCCAGAAGTTACTTCGCCCCTTAAAGAGAACATAATTCATCAAACTTCCTCTATTATACCTCCCAAAATATCCTCTAATCAAAATGAAAATGAAAATAGAGAAGATAAAAGTAAATCCAAATTTTACGAATACTACCTAATTTATTACAATGTAGAAAAGAGAAAAACTGACAAACGGGCACAAGTATGGATAAATGAAAGAGACAAAACCATCAGAATAAAAATAAAGGCAATGTTTAAACACGTTGATGAAACAATCCCTTATAGACGAGATGGAATGAGGTTTTACTTTGAAGGCGGCTTTTTGGATATATATCTCCAGCCTAAGTTTGGTATTAATAATCTCGCAAGGGTAGAGCATGAAAAATATGGGATTCATTACTTTAGGTGGAGTAGAAGAGAAATAAGTTAAATCTTATCTATAACTTTCTCCATATCTAAATTCCCTCCACTTCCTTATAAATTCCGTGCTATCCCAATCTTCTAAGGCTTTTTTCCTTATTTTTTCATTTATTAGCACCGCTTTAGCTAAATTCTTGAACTTCTTCATTTTTCTTTATATTTTGGTCAATCTAACGAATAAACTTTGTCTTAATATAAGAACATCAATTCACTTTCTTTTGTATGCTTTACCTCTAAAACATATATGTCACCTTTATAAGAAATTCGGCAAGAAAAAGCTCATAGGTTATTCTTATGTTTCCTATTCTTATTCTATAAAGATTGTCCGTTCCTCTAAGTTTTTTCATATCATAGATTCTGAAAGGAAGAGGATTTGTCTGAAGTGTATCAAGAACATTTATTATCTTCTTTTGCCTTTTCCTATCAAGGCGTTTAATAAATTTTTTTGCTTGTTTTGAGACAAGGATTTTGAACAAGATCAATCCTCGGTTAGTTTTAATTCTTTTTTCAGCTCTTCTAACGGAATAAACTCTTCAAATTTCAGAGATTCGAGCTCTTCTTCAGTTGGTTCTGCCTTTTCCATTAGAGCATCTATAATCATCTTTTGCATGTTTATCATTGTCTGCAAGTTTGCATTTGTTTTTCTTAACTCTTCTTCAATTGAAGTCATAGATTTCACCTTTAAATTGTTATAAATCTAACGAATAAAAACTTTATCTCAACCCAAGAACATCAAAGGTAGAATAAACCTTGCCATCTTTTTTGCCGTGAATGAATCTTATCGCTTTAATAGCTCCGTTAACAAATGCTTGCCTGCTATGTGCTCTATGCGTTATCTCAAGCCTTTCGCCTTCCCCAGCGAAGAGCACGGTATGTTCGCCAACTATATCTCCCGCTCTAACTGCATGCAAACCAATTATGCCTTTCTTTCTCTCACCTACAAAACCTCGCCTTCCATAGATTGCGTTTTCCTCAAGGTTTATATTCAAAGCGTTTGCTATTAGTTCTGCTGCTTTTAACGCCGTGCCCGAGGGGGCATCTTTTTTAAACCTGTGATGGGCTTCTATTATCTCTACGTCATATTCTTCGCCTAGGATTTTCGCAAGCTGCTCAACTATTTTGAAAAAAACGTTTACCCCGGTAGACATGTTTGGCGAGAGTACGGCGGAGACATTATTTTCCTTTACAGCATTTTCTATCTCTGTAATTTGCTCCTTTGTAAATCCAGTAGTGCCTATAACCAAATTAACGTTGTTCTTTGATGCTATTTTTACAGCTCTTAAGCATGGTTCGGGAAATGTAAAATCAACGAGAACCTCAGCTTTACTTGATTTTAAAACCTCTTCAAGCTCATCGCTCGTTGAGAGAGCAACATCAAGCTTGCCTACTCCCAAAAGCTCACCTATGTCTTTGCCCCTGTCTTTATCCCCTTCCTTTTCTATCGCGGCTACGAGTAGCATATCTTCCTGTTGAACTATCGTTCTTATGATATTGCTCCCCATCCTTCCCTTTGCTCCAGTTACCGCCACCCTAATCATTTGCTCAACCTCCTAACCTTTCTTTTTAATTCAGATATCTTAAGTTTATATTGCCTTCTTTTCTGGTCGAGCCAGATTTTTCTTTGCTTGTATATAAAGAAGTCCACTTCATCCATGTTATCTGCATAGATAATGCGATGATTTTCTAGGATTTCTCCCCTGAGATACCAAGGGCAATAATCATAGATTACTATATCATACCTTGGTTTGTTTAGCTTCAAAATAAAATTATAAACTTTCTCGGCATCCTTTGGTATTATGCA
>CAZSVW010000116.1:2646-3798 GCA_964610485.1 Candidatus Hydrothermarchaeota archaeon
CACTCCTTTCTCATGTAGGTAATCTATATTTGAATAATCGTCCTGAGCCGAGCTGTTTAGCTTTCTTCTAAGCATCACGCATATATCCATAGCAGCTTCAACAGCTTCTTCAAATTCCTTGTAAATTGCCTTTCTCAAAATTCTATTGGAAATAAAATCTTCAGAAATATTTTCTTTGATAAACTCCACTCTATCAACAATTACCTCGACTTTTTCTTTTATTCTCTTTTCCATGACTATAATATCCCAACTTCCTTCAAAACCTCTACGAGCTTTTTCTTTTTCTCCTCGCTTATCTCACAGAGAGGTAAGCGATAACCTCCAGCTTTTAATCCAGCTAAGTTCATCGCTTCTTTTATGGGTATTGGATTCACATCTATGAAAAGAACATCAAATAGCTTAGCAAGTTTTTCGTTTTCTTTCTCCATCTCCTCAAATTTCTTGCTTAATCCCAAGTTAACAAAATCAACCATGCGCTTTGGAATGATATTGGAAGCTACGGAGATAACGCCCTTGGCATCGTAGTCTCGCATTAATTTAAAGGTATCACCATCGTTTCCGGAGAGAATGAGAAAATCTTTTCCACAAGCTTCTCTAATCTTTTGCCATACCTCCTCTTTACCAGTTGCTTCCTTTACCCCGACTATGTTAGAATGCTCTTCCTTTAGCTTAGCCATCGTAGCCGGAGCTATCTCGCGAGCGGTCCTTCCGGGTATGTTATATAATATAAGAGGAAAATCAACGCTTTCTGCAATAGCAGAGAAATGTTTGAAAAGTCCTTCTTGGTTGGGCTTATTGTAATAGGGGCAAACCTGCAAGCTCGCATGCGCTCCAACATCTTCAGCAGCCTTTGTAAGTTCTACTGCTTCCCATGTGGAGTTTGAGCCCGTTCCAGCTATAACTATGCTCTTTGCATTTTCTACTGTGACCTCTATAACCTTCTCGTGCTCCTCATGGCTTAGCACTGGAGATTCTCCGGTAGTTCCGCATGCAACTATGCCATGGATTTTATTCTCGTCTTGAAATTTTACAAGCTCTATGTATGCTTCCCAATCAACCTCGGGCTTAACACCGCTCCCCTTAAAGGGGGTTACAATAGCTGTAAAACAGCCTTCAAACTTCATTTCTACCACCAATCTTAACTAAATGCGT
>CAZSVW010000117.1:0-3767 GCA_964610485.1 Candidatus Hydrothermarchaeota archaeon
GTGGAGTATTTGAATGCGGTGACTGGCTGGGATCTTTCAGCCGATGAATACTTTAAGACCGGGGAACGCATCCTGAGCCTGCGGAAGGCATTTAATGTTCGCGAGGGCATTAGACCTGAGGATCAGAAGGTGCATGACAGGGCCATAGGCAGGCCGCCACTTAGAAAGGGACCGCTTAAAGGCCGTAGTGTGGATATGGACGACCTTCAGAAGGAATTCTTCAAGACGGTGGGGTGGAATTCTGTTACCGGAGGACCCACCCCGGAAAAGTTACGGGAACTTGGAATTGACACGCTGTTTGAACCCCCGGTATGTCCAATCCTATGAGGTCAGAAAAAAGGTCAGATGAAAGGCAATGAAATCAGTCAAAAATTGACAGGCCAAGCACTTCTACTGGAATCTTCCAGATATATTACACATGATGCATTTTGCAATGCAGTTATGAGTAATCTCAAGACTGACGGACTATGGCCTGCCCGGGTTTCCGGTCCATTTCAGATAGCAAAAGCGAAGACTGTTTTTCAAAAGCTCGCGGGGCAGTTTGAAAGTCGGATATCTCATTATTCGCAGATAATTACCACTATTTTTTATTAAGAGCCGACTTCCCTACAATCTGCGGGTTCACCGGGGTGAAAATGAATTCTTTTAGACATCCCCACCATACTCCTAATTGATAAGAAATTTGCTCAAAAGAAAAATAAAACAGAAATGATAAGGGGTTCATGCTGGGTTTTTTAATGAAATATTCTACAATTCCTGCCAAAAGATGCATACCTAAAATTATCATTGATGCCAAGGGTACTAATGGCAAGATTAAAATAAACCAGAAGAGATAGTATCGAGAGACAAAGGCGCAACAATGATAAAAAAACGCAAGATAACTCCGAAGGACAGCCAACATCATACAGGAAAATTTTATCGGAATATCCTTGCGGCGGATTTTAGAAAACTTTTTCAAGGAATCGATCAAAACGATTATCCCGCATAAACCCAGCAGTGGGATACATTCCAATACCGTAAATAAAACTACCAGGCCCCAGAAGAGGGATGCTGCTGGAGGAAAGATAAATTGCTTGATTCTTTTGGTATGAACCCGCTGCAAAAGAGGCTCTGACGTCCCATAATCAAAACGCCGCGTGCAGAAGGGTCTCAGCTTGTTCCTGTGTTTGTGGTAAACCTTGCCAACCGGTCTATATTCTACATGGTATCCCTCATCCTGCAGTCTCCAGCAAAAGTCCACATCTTCCCCCACATCCAGGTTTTCTTTAAAACCCGTCAACCTCAAGAAAATATCACGCCTCACCAGAAGGTTACAGGAGGGGACATAAAAAAATCCAGTATTTTCCTGAGAACTCTTAAACCAGGTGCCAATTTTTAGAGATGACTTGACCTTCTCATAACGGTCCAGAGAGCTTTCATTAAAGCAGGAGTCAACCATACCACCCACTGCACCAAGGGATTTGTCGCCGAAGGCAGGGACAAGTTCTTTTAACCATAAAGGGTCTGCCAGGCAGTCCGAATCAATAAAAGCCAGAATTTCACCTTTGGCCTTTTTGGCTGCCACATTCCGGCAAAAAGAGGCCTGTTTATGTTCCTCAAGTACGATGAGGCTGACAGGAAATTTTGAGACTGCATCAGGGGTACTGTCATCGGAAGCATCGTCAACCACAATTATTTCCAACTCTTCCGATGGATAATTGAGCTTACTCAGAGATTGAAGACAGCCCGTGATTTCTTCCGCCCTGTTCCTTACAGGGATGATAATCGAGATAAATGGATAGTTGGTAAGAATGGAAAAGCCTTCTCGTTCCAGGAATCCTTTGCGTACCAACTCATTCAAAAAGAGCTCGATTTCTTTCGGATCAGCCTGATGAACCAGTGACATTAAATTTTGAAAAGGAACAAAGCTGCTTGTGGAGAGATGATCAAATATAGATTCCCAAAAGTGATTCAGAATTATCACTTTTAGAGGAAACTTAAGAATCAAAACCGGACAGTGACCCCTCAGATGGTACCTGACCGTTTTTCGAATTCGGTATGCCAGGGGTTTCCAACTCTGGCTCTCAGATCCTTCGATGTTCACTTTTGTCCTGACCATCTTGCACCCACATTTATAATCGTACCTGTAAGGCATCGGCTTTCCTCCGATACCGGGCGTCGCACGGCGCGAGCGACATCCTTCTGAATGATTGACCGATCCTGAAAGAGATGTCTCTGTTAGAAATGTTCATAAGCATCCTTACTCAAGTTCATGTGAGAGGACAGCCCTTCTAAAATTGTGGATTCAATAGTGTCAGCGTATATGGCATTAACGCCGTGCAAGGACTGAGCTAAAATCGATACAATCATCGCGCTTTGCCGGAATGACTGTCACCGGCCGTTTTATCCTCCTAAGCAGTTAATGGGTATTCAGTCGAACGCTTCCTCTTCAACTCAAGAGAAAGAATAAACCTCAGGAGCTGTGCAAACAATCAGGTAAATACAAAACTGAGTGTCTGGGAGGTTTGGGAGAGGGTTAAAAATAAATTTTACCAATTGTCGGGCCAATCGTGTAAACGAATATAAGTAAAGGAAGGTTCAACTGACCTTTTCCCACACGGTAACATCTACTGGTTCAGCTAATATCTTGTCAGCCTTCTCCAAAAAAGATTTTAAATAAGGCATTTCAAGGTGCTTGTCTAAATCCTCTTTGCTGCGCCAATTTTCATAAAACATAAAGAGGGTTTTTTCATCGACAGATTGGTGCAAATCGTAATTAATGCAGCCCTCCTCTGACCTGGTTTGGGGCACAAGGGACGTAAGTTCCTGCCTGACATTTTCCTCGAATCCATCTTTGGCTTTCATTCGAGCGAAAACTATAACTCTTTTGTTTGTCATATCTCCTGATCTCCTTTTAATTTGCTTAAAGATAAAGCACTAATTTGACCAAACAGCCTTGTCCACAACAGATATTCATTAATACAAATAAAAAACATAACGTATACACCATCTGCCGAAGAATCCTCAAAATTAAAACAAACATATAAATATCATAACACCCTAACCCGGACGAGAAAATCTTTAAGCGCATCGCGTGTACTTGTGAAAGCCAATTCGTCCCAGGGAATCTCGCTAAATGAAAAAGTCTTTGCCTCAAGTGTTTCGTCTCTAGGCATAATCCTTCCTCCAATGACTTTTGCTGTATAAACAATGACAATAACAGGCTCATCAGGATATGAATAGGCATTTAGCAGACTCTCAATTTTCACATCCAGATTGGCTTCTTCTTTAGTCTCTCTCGCAGCCGCATGCTCTAAGACTTCCCCCCTATTGACATATCCTCCAGGAAAAACCCACTTGCCATAACTCGGTTCAATTGCCCTCTTTAGGAGAACAATTTTGCCTGCAATGGTGATGATTGAACCCGCTGCAACCTTGGGATCTACATAAGTTGTAGAATTGCAATTGGGACAGACAAAACGCGCAGCTTCTCCTGGTTTAATCATTTTGACTAACAACCTATGTCCGCACTTCGAACAAAATCTGTATTCCGTATTTAGTGAGTCTTTATTTCTCTTCATGCATGCCCCCGAAGTCTAAGCAAAAGGACATAGTGATTAGTCAATTTTCTCCATAACCTCATAACGAATTGATGCCAAAACAGGACAATGTAAGAATTTCATTTTTTGGTCAACTGTAGACGGATGTTAAATAAAATCAGGAAACGATTGTATAACTAGCGAAGCTCCGCCTCAAACCGACGAGTTATCCCTTTAATGGCTTAAGTG
>CAZSVW010000118.1:0-3758 GCA_964610485.1 Candidatus Hydrothermarchaeota archaeon
TAACCTACAGAAAGAGAAGTATAATAGAGGAAATATTAGGTAATAGCTTAGAAAGATTGGGTCAGGGTATAGCTGAAGGTATCGTAAAACAAAAAATAAAAGTGGAATAGCTTAAAACTTAGAGAAGAAAAATAAAAAAAGGTTATTTTGAAAGGGTTATTTCCATCGCCGAAACATTCATAACGGATCCATCTTGCCTTGTGAGAGTCTCTGTACTTATTTTTATGTCCTCTACTTTTACCTCAGGCATAAAACGGTTCCTAACGATTTCTGCGGCATCTACAGCCCTACTTATAGCCTTTCCTCTAGATTTTATAACCACCTTACTGGAATTAGCAAGTTGGGTGGTTATTGCCAGAACATAGTTCATAACAGGCTTATTCCCAACGTAGACAACGTTTTCGTTAGTCATAGTTTTACCTCCGTTTTTTTAAAGTTTTAGTGATGTTATGTATTTAAATATTTTTGTGGAGGTTTTTAAGATGAAGACAAAAATAAATGTAGAAAATGTAGTGGCTTCCACCTCTCTGGGTCAAAAATTTGACTTAGATCTGATTACCTCCACGATGGAAAGGGTAGAATATGAACCAGAACAATTCCCAGGACTTGTTTATCATTTGGACGAACCAAAAGCTGCAGCATTGATTTTTGGTTCTGGAAAAATAGTCTGTACAGGGGCAAAGAGCATTGAAGAAGCAGAGATAGCAATTAAAAAAATAGTAGACAGAATAAGAGAGGCAGGAATAGATATAAAAGAAGATCCAAAAGTGGTAATCCAAAATGTTGTAGCCACTGCTAACCTAAATCCGGAGTTAAATTTGGATGCAATTGCAATTGGGTTAGATAACACCGAATATGAACCAGAACAATTCCCAGGACTTGTTTACAGGATGAGAGATCCTAAAGTTGTATTGTTACTTTTTGGTTCTGGAAAAATAGTCTGTACAGGGGCAAAGAGCATTGAAGATGCCGAAAGGGCTGCAGAAAAAGTTAAGAAAAAGTTGGAAGAATTGGGATTGATATAAATGAAGTATGAAGAACTTTTGGAGAGGGCTTATAAGGGGCTCCCAAAAAATGTAAAAGAGAAGAAAAGATTCATTATTCCCCAAGTTATTTCTCATATTCAGGGAAAAACTACAGTAGTACAGAATCTGGGAGAAATATCAAAGTTAATTAATAGAAGTGTGGACATGTTGGCTAAGTATATAATTAAGGAGTTGGGCACTGCTGGCAATTATGATCATCAACATCTAGTACTAAAAGGACAGTTTAGGGATTATCAGATTCAACAGAAATTTGAGGACTTTCTAAGAGAATACGTTCTTTGTCCAGAATGTGGTAGGCCGGATACTAAGATAATCCAAGAGAAAAGGGTTCATATACTTAAATGCGAAGCATGTGGTTCTTGGCATCCATTAGGATCGATTAAAGCAAAAGTTAGTATTTCTCGAGAGAAGCCAAAGATTGGAGAGATAATTACCATTCATATTACTCAGACAGGGAAAAAAGGAGACGGAATGGCTAGGATGGGGGAATATACAGTATTTGTTTCAAATGCTAGGGAAGGGCAGACCGTAAAAGCAAGAATTACGAATATTCAGGGAAATACGATATTTGCCGAGGCAATAGAAATTATTAGATGATTAAAAAAAGCTTCTCCATATTCTCGTTTGGTTTTATTTTTGGGACTGTTCTTTCTCTTTTTCTTCCATTCTCCTATCAGTTTTTTATTGAAGCTCTGAAAGAAAAAGTAGAAATGCAGAGCATAATTTCAAAGAATTTTCTTTTTACCATAATTTTTAATAATATTTTTGCCTCGTTCATGTGCTCTTTTGGAAGTTATTTTCTGTCTAGATTGTTTGTCTTCTTAAAAAGCGACGATAGAAGTTTGAAGATTTCCCTGTTTTTATTTCCATATTCTATTTTGTTCATTAATGGGCTTGTTCTTGGAATTTTTCTCGGACATTTTTTGTTCTTGGATCTCTCTATGTTCATATACGGTATATTTCCCCACGGGATTTTTGAAATACCGGCAATTATCCTTTCTGGGGCAATAGGAATTGAAATAGGAAGTAGAGGTGTGCTATTTATAAATGAACGAAATAGGCTTATTACAGAGACCAAAATCATTGCCAAAAAGAAAATAAAGGAATATATCTTGGTGATATTTCTATTATTGATAGCGGGAATAATTGAAACATATCCCTACATCTTAAATAATATTTATATATCACTTTTAGGATGAAAGATTTCTTATGCAGAGCTTCCCCCTTTTCCTTGTATCGGTAGTACTCATTTCGCTCTCTGGGGTAATGATGCCAGGACCCGTTTTCGCCGTTTCGCTAGCTCATGGAAGGAAAAATAAGAATGCGGGTGCTCTCGTTACTCTGGGACACAGTTTGATAGAATTACCCATAATGATGATAATTTTCATAGGTTTTGGAAAAATTTTGTCAAATTTGACTTTAAGGTCCATTATAGGTTTAGTGGGGGGATTAATATTGATATATATGGGAATAGAATTTTTTAAAGTTAGAAAGTTGGAGAGCAATTCTAAATTTTGTGGTAGCAATCCCATAGTTTCTGGCTTTATTACTTCAGCTTCTAACCCATATTTCTTCTTATGGTGGGCGAGTGTTGGAGCAGCTTTAATAGCCTCCGCTTTAGCTTATGGAATAATAGGATTTATCATTTTCGCCGTGGTACATCTATCTTGTGATTTAGTTTGGCTTCTTTTTGTATCTAGGGCAGGTTATTATTCTAAAAGGATAGAGAATAGAATTATACCTATTATTTGTGGGGGTATTCTTGTAGTATTTGGATTTTATTTTATAATTAGCGGCATACGTATTCTTATCTAATTTTGCTACCACTTTTTATTTCTCTGTCAACAGTTATTAAGCTTATTTTCTCTTTTTCTTTGGCAAGCAATATTTTGGGCTTTTCTTCCATTAAAACAGCTATTTTCATATTTTTATTTGCAGATATACCTTTATCTACTTTGATTTCATATATTTCATTTCCAATTTTTAATTTTAGTTTTTTTTCATTTTCAGTAGAACTTACTTCCAAAATTTCTGCTATTACCAGATTATATTTTTTAAATTCGGAAAAATCTATTTTTTTCATAAAAAAGTCATCATAACTAGTTATTTTGGTTGTGATCTTTTTAATTTTCTGTATTGTATCATCTGTGAGTTTAGGGAAAAGTGGTTTAACTTTTTTGAGTTTCTGTCCGGGTTTTATTTTTTCCTTACCGATGTCTTGGAATTTTCCAAGCTCTGCATCTAGCTGTTTGCATATTTTTCTTGCACTTTTGGGCATAAAGGGGCTAAGTAATATTGCTAGGTCATAGCACAAATTCGCACATACATACAGGGTGGTTGCCGCTGTTTTTTTGTTTTTCCAAGGTTCTTGTTCTTGGAAGTACTTATTTCCTTTATCAGAGAGTTCTAAAATTTTTTTAAGCGCTTCTTTAAGTTTAATATCCATTATGAGGGACTTTATTTCTTCTGCATACTTCTCGCTTAATCTCAGCATTTCCCTATCCTTTTCAGACAGGTTGGGTTCAGGAACTTCTCCATTAAAGTTATTGACAATAAAACTCATAGTTCTATATATGAAATTTCCGAGATTGGCAACGAGTTCTTTGTTCACCCTCTCCTGAAACTCGCTCCATTTCCACTCAGTATCGCTGGTTTCTGGAATAAGCAAAGTGAGATAAAATCTCCAGACATCTGAGCTTAGGTTTGTCTTGG
>CAZSVW010000119.1:0-3753 GCA_964610485.1 Candidatus Hydrothermarchaeota archaeon
GTTTATAAAAGACAATTGAAAGTTGCATAAATGGGGGTCAGGTTTCCACATTTGACATATTTCATTGGAGTTAGTGGGTTTAAAAAAAAGGGAGCTTTTATCCCGCGTTTTCTATAAGGAACTATAGCTTTACTCTTATCATCCCTCTTTTGTTGGAAATAAGGGTTCTAAAACGGGATAAACCCCTTGTGTATAAGGTTAGAGTGAAAAAGAAGATGAGTAATTAAATAGTTTAGCGGTGATTAAGAAAAGAGATAAATATGTAATGTGGAGAGTTGTCTCTATTTACATTAAAAAAACCAGCTGGGTATTTTTAGATGAGTAAAGGGAATAAAAAAGGGAGTTTATTGAATATAAAAGCTTCTAGCATTGAAGGAGAAAAGAGACTTGTTGCTAGTTGTTTAAGCGGAAGCAAAAGAGCTTGGGATGGATTTGTAAAAAAATATGCTAAACTGATATATAATTCTATTTATAGAACACTTGAACTGAAAGGATATGAATTGGAACCAGACCTTGCTGAGGACCTTTGGCAAGAAGTTTTCTTGTCTTTGCTTAAAAATGATTATGCTAAACTTAAATCTTTTAAATGGAAAAATAATTGTTCTATAGCTACTTGGATAGGAGTGATAACAAGAAATTTAGTCTTAGATTATATTCGCAAAGAAAGTAAACAAAGAGGAATCACAGAATCTTTAGACAAAACAGTTGAATTTGAAGAAGAAATAACCATATTAGATACTAAGGGAGACGAAAAGTATTCGTCCTATGAAGTATTAAATAAAAAGGAAATTCTTGAAATGTTAGCAAAATCTATGAATGAACTTCCAGCTTCTGATAAAATATTACTAGAGTTATTGTATTATGATGGATTGCCATATGAAGAAATTGCGAAAAAATTGGGAAAATCTGTTAATGCTATATATATGCAAAAAAAGAGAGTAACTAATAAATTACAAGAAATTATTAGAAAAGCTTGTTAGATTTGATTAATTTTTCCGTCAATTGTTGACAGAGGTGAGTATTGTGGATATTGAAAAATTGTTAAAAGTAGCATATAGAAGGCTAAAAGAAGAGAAAATGGTAAAGCCTATTGGGCATTGCCTATCTGAAGAAGATATTGCTTGCTTCATTGACGACAAAATAAAAGAGGCAGAAAGGGAAAAACTCTGCATTCATATATTATCTTGTAGAAAATGTGCAGATAATTTGAGAGATCATTTTTTGGTCATCAAGTCAATGAAAGAAAAAGGCTTATTAGAGACACCTACCGGACTCATTGAGTCTGCTCAGAGCTTAGTAGATGTGGAAGTTGGGCAAAATATATTAGACATTGTGTTAAATTTTAAAGAGCGAGCTATTGAGTTAGTTAGAACTACAGGTGAAGTATTAATAGGACAACAACTTATTCCGGTTCCTGCCTTGAGAAGTAGTGGCAAAGATAGAGAATTACAAAACGAAATTAAAGTAGTAAAAACATTTGGCGATATCTTGACAGAGGTAGATATAGAAAAGAAACGCTCAGATTTAGCAAATATTGTAATAAGAGTTACAAAGAAAGTTACAAACAAAAAGGCAGAAGGACTAAGAATAAGCTTAGTCAAAGATAATAGGGAACTGGAGTCTTTTTTGGTTGAAGAAGGAAAAGTAAAATTTGAAGAAATAGAACCTAATAACTATAGGATTTTAATTACCGAAGATGATAGAAAACTAGGGTTTGTAAATATTTCTATGAAAACTTAGTAATCTATGGAAACATTAGTAATTGAAATTAGCCGAGAAGCCGAAAAGCTAAAAATGGGTGCTTTTGAAAGAGCGAAAGGTGCTGATATTACTTTAAGACACTATAGCGAATGCTCAATTTCTAATGGAGAAATAGAAGCTTTATGCGATGATGTTGCAGAATTGCTAAGTAAAGCCAATAGATATGGACAACTTGCAGACAATCTATTTAATGAATTAAGAAGAATCGGGCAATTGCTATATGATCAGTTACTGACAGTTCAAATAAAAGAAAAAATTAAAAACACTAAGGCAAAATATTTAATTTTTTCGCTAGATGAACAACTAGTACAAATTCCTTGGGAATTATTATTTGATGGAGAAAAATTTTTATGTCTTAGATTTGCTATTGGAAGAAGCGTTAGGACTAAACAGAAACCTTACGAAATAAAATATAGAAGCGTTAATACCCCATTTAAGATGCTAGCATTGGTTGACCCAACAGGGACTTTGAAAGTAGCCTATAATGAAGGTATAACAATAAGAAACGAATTAGATAAAAAGAAAAATAAAGTAAAAGTAGATTTAAAAACGACAGACATAGATTTAAGGTTTGTCAAAAGAAACATTAGAGACTATGATATTGTTCACTTTGCTGGTCACGCAGATTATAATGTAAAAAATCCATCTGAAAGTGGCTGGATATTGAAAGATGGCAAATTGACATCTAAGGATATAGTTACTTTAGGATCCTCTGCTCCCCTCCCTACCTTAGTGTTTTCTAATGCATGCCAGTCTGGCAAGACTCAAGAATGGAAAATTGAAGAGGGCTTCGAAGATAAGATATATGGTTTAGCCAATGCCTTTCTTCTTGCCGGTGTTAAGTATTACATTGGAACATTCTGGAAAGTTTTGGATGAAACATGTTTATTATTTTCAAAAGAATTCTATAGAAACTTGATAGTAGGTATGCCAGTTGGCGAATCTATAAGATTAGCCAGAGTTAAGCTTATTGAAAAATACGGTGAGGCTTCTATAATTTGGTCAAGTTATATGCTTTACGGCGATCCTTCCTTTAGTTTATTTATTCCTAAGACAACTTTTGCTGCACCACAAAAGCGGTTAAGCAAATTTAAAAAGACAATTTTAATTCCGCTTTCAATGATTTTAATCTCTGGGATAATATTAGGATTTAATTATTTTTTAAAAATGACTATGGGGCAACCCCCCACCTTTTCCATATTGAAGTTTGAAAATATAGATACAAAGACAAAAGATTGGAAAATATCTCAGCCGATAATAGAAAATTTAAAAAAAGTCAGCTCAGCAAATTTAGTTGTTTTTGAATTGGGCCAAAATGAGCTCTTGATAGATGCAGCTAGGCGCTCATCGGTGAAAAAAATCATCGATGGTGATTATAAAAAAAGAGGCGATAGTTATATTATTAATTTAAGGGCAATTAATGCTGAGGATGGTAAAATTACTAAAACAAAAACAGTGTCTATTAAAGATGATGTTGAATTAGGTGAGAAGCTTTCATTAATTGTATTGGATATGCTCAAAATAGGTTTAAACGAGAGGGAGAGAGCTGAATTATTGCGTAAGCCAACTGAAAACCCTCAGGCGTATAAGTTGTTTGCGCAAACATGGAATTTATTTCTAAAAGGCAATTATGAGAAAGTTTTAAAGTTGTGCAATAAAGCTATAGAAATAGATCCTGAATATTTAGATGTTTATAAAAGAATGGGAGATACTTATGGTAGAATGGGTAGAAGAGACGAAGCATTAGATTTATATTATAAGTATGCTGAGTTGAGTAAAAAAAATAATGATTTGGCTAATCTAGCCAATGCATATTATAAGATAGGTTGGATAATGGAATTAAACAGTAGAGATAGTGAAGCCTTTGATTATTATAATAAAACATTGGAAATAAGTAGGCAAGTTAACGATGCTCTTGGCGAGGCTAAAGCTTATTGTGCTTTAGCATCATGGTATGGCAAAAAAGAAGAATATGATAAATCTATACAATTA
>CAZSVW010000120.1:0-3753 GCA_964610485.1 Candidatus Hydrothermarchaeota archaeon
TGATCAAGGAGCTTGCAAAGAAAGCTGGGGTAAAGAAGAAGGTCAATCCCCATGCTTTCAGACATGCCAGAGCTACCTTCCTGGCAAACTTTCTAACAGAGGCTCAGATGAAAGAGTTCTTCGGCTGGGTAGGAGACAGCGATATGGCAGCGGTCTACGTTCATCTTTCAGGAAGGGACGTTGATAATGCATTGCTTGGAGTTTACGGGATAAAGGAAGGAGAGAAGGCTAAGGAGCCTGCAATTAAAGTTAAGGTTTGCCCACGCTGCAAAGAAAAGAACGATCCCGCAGCCAAGATCTGCAGGCGTTGCTATTTGCCGTTAGACCAGCCCTATAACCAGAGGGATAAGCTCGAGGCTTTGTTAGTTAGCTTCTTCCAGGAGCTAGCTGAGAAGTTCCCAGAGATTAAAAAGCTCTTCTACGAAACGGTAAAGAAGGAAAGAGCAGAAGATATATTGGAAAGCTGACTACAAATATAACCTATCATGTTATATTTGGAAGATGAAGATGAAAGAAGAATACAGCTATCTCCTGGATGAAGAAGGCAGAAACATAGTCAGAGTGATAAAAACCTATGACAAGGGCTTAGTGGATGTAACGGTAGTCTACTACACCATAAAGGAAGGAAAGGCTATTCCCCTGGTAACCTTTGACCTGGCTCATGGCTTTGCCCACCGTGATCTAAGATATCTTGATACCAAAGGATAAAAGAAGGAAGAAAAAGCTGGAAGTAAAAGATCTTGAGGAATTCCTCGATATTGCTTTGGAGGATATATCGAGGAACTGGAGGAAATACTTGGAGGAGTTTGAGGAGAGAAGGAGATGAGAGTAAGAGAAGTAGAAATAAAGTTTGGAAGCCTTGAGGATATGAAAAGAGAGATCCTCGAAAGCGAGGGTAGAGATAAGAACGTCATCTATATTCCCAACGCCAAGGTTTTTTCAAAGCTCTTCTCGCCGAAAAGAATAGAGCTGCTAAGGGCTATAAAAAATAATCCCGAGCTTGGGGTTGGTGAACTTGCGGAGCTACTTGGAAGAAAGCAGGAAGCGGTTAGCAGGGATATTTCTTTTCTGAAGGCTTGGGGAATAATTGAAACCGGATATGAGAATAGAAAGGTTCTAGCTAAGAGCGTGCCGGGTAAGGTGGTTATTGAGATTTAAGTATCATTACAATCCATAATCGGTATTTAAAACATAAGAGTCCAAAAAAATATTAAGAAATTTTTTTATTCTATCTAGAAGCTCTTGATGTGATTTCAGTCGGCTTAGCCTTGCCATCTAAATTTTAAAATCTCTATCCTAAAGTTTAAAATAAAAGAAAATCTAATTTAAATTTTGAATTATTCCAAAGGTGAGCGAAAATGGGTATAGTACTTAGAGCCAAGGATATTATGAATAAAGATATAGTATCAGTTGAGGAGAATGAGAGCGTTTTAAAGGCAGTAGAGATAATGCTAAGCAAAAATATAGGGAGCGTTGCAGTAAGAAGAAAAGGAGAAATAGCGGGAATACTAACAGAGAGAGACATCCTCTCTAGAGTACTAGCAGAGAAAAGAGACCTGGAAAAAACAAAAGTCGGCGAAGTGATGAGCTCTCCCCTAATCACCGTGGATGCGGATTCGAGCTTATATAAAATTTCAAGAAAAATGATAGAAAACAATATAAGGAGAATCTTCGTGGAGGAAAACGGTAAGATCGTCGGTCTTATATCTCAGCAGGATTTAGTAATTGAGATAATGAATGCATTTCTCTCACTTCTAGCGATATAGAATTCTATTCATGATTTTGTCTATCTTGGCATAGAGGTCCTCCAACGTTGAATTGTTCTCTACCACGAACTCGGCCTCTTTACAAATTTCGTCGATCTTCTTTTCGGTTTCGGCTTCTTCCTTTTTTAGAAACTCCTCGAAGGTCAATGGTTCCTCTTTTTCTTTTCGATCTTTTATTCTTTCAAATCTCAACTCTGGAAGAGCCTTAATGCATATTAGATAGCTTTTGTCAAAGCTCCTTAGGAGCTCAACTTCGTTGAAATACCTTATCCCATCTATGACGATGAGATTTGACTTGTCTTTCTCTAAATCCTTCTTAAGAGCACGGACAATGCAATCTTCCCTTATTTTCCTGAGACATGCTCCAAGTTCTTGAAGATACTCCCTTCTGTGAGGCAAATAAAGCCTATCGAGAATGTCCACCAATATCTGAGAAAATCTATATTCGTTTGCACCATACCTTTCACATATATATTTACTTACCACACTTTTTCCTGCTCCCATCCTCCCCACCAGTCCTATCACCGTCTTCATGTCTCTCTCCTCTCTTTCTTCCAGCTTGTAACTAGCGCATAGAAGAGAGCGAAGGCTGGATATATTTCAAGTCTACCTGCCCACATTTGAATTATGAGGATGACCTTTGCAATTTTCGGAAGGGAGAACCATTTTATCGAAGATATCGTTACTAGCCCAACATTACCTTGGGCTGAAGCGGCGATGGCGATTCCATCTATGAAGTGTAAACCAAATTCGGTGAGTATTATACCCGATATGAATATTATAGAAGTATAAAGAAAGAAGAAGGTGGTTATCCTTAGTAATTCTTCATCTTCCATGACTCTTTCTTTTATTTTAAATGCTATAACGCTTCTACTCGGGAGCATTTCCTTTAGATTTTGGTAATATGCGAGCTTTAGCAATATTAGTATTCTAAAGACCTTTATTCCCCCAGCAGTTGAACCAGAACATCCTCCAGAGATCATAAGAAAGCTCAGAATGGCTTTTGAGAACTCGGGAAAATTGGACAAATCGCATATAGAAAAACCCGTTGTAGTTATTGCGGATACACTGTGGAATAAAGAATATCTTAAAGAGTTTAATACACCAAAACCTTTTAAGTACAGATCTACAAAAATTAGCAATGTAGAACACAGTATCAGTCCAACAAACATTTTTACTTCCGGATCTTTTAAGAACTCTTCTTTTTCTCCCTTTAGTATTTTATGATGCAGAATAAAACTTATTCCTCCAAGAAACATCAAAAAAATTGATACCATTTCTATGAGCATGCTATGATAGCTACCTATGCTGGAATTTCTCGTCGAAAATCCAGCAGTAGCCAGCGCCGTGAATGTATGACATAGCGAATCAAAGAGATTCATCCCGGCGATATAGTATAAAATAGTTCCGAGAATTGTGTAGAGGACATATATCTCCCAAATCTTCCTTACGGTAGATGCTATGGTTGGAGTTATTCTCTCACCCCTCGCCTCTGCTACATAAAAACGCGCGGCACCGATCCCCACCTGTACTAGCACCAGTATGAATAGAGTTATTACCCCGATCCCCCCTACCCACTGGATCAAGGCTCTCCAGAATAGCAGGCTCTTTGGCAAATGTTCGACATCTGAGAATATGGTAAGTCCCGTGGTGGTATACCCCGACATGCTCTCAAAGTATGCGTCGAGTATATCTATTATTCCGATGAAAGGAAGGCAAGAGACCAGGGGAACGATGAGCCATGCAAGTCCGGCAATGATCATCGCATGCTTTAATCTGGTTTCTCCGGCTTTCTGGTATAATTTTCTCAGAATAAACCCGCTCAGGATGAGTATAGCGCTCAGTCCGAGAAAATTTAGATATGGTTCATTATAATAGTAAGCGACTAATGATGGGAGAATCAGCAGATATCCTATGATTACCAGAATAGAGCCGATATCCCTGATAATTACCTTCAGGTCATCTTTACTAAGCCTAACGAGGAGCA
>CAZSVW010000121.1:0-3751 GCA_964610485.1 Candidatus Hydrothermarchaeota archaeon
TTGATCAGAGGCTCAGAAGGCTTGCGGCAAAGCTAAAGGTGGAGATTCTTCCTGAGGAGGTTTAACAGTAAATTCTCTGAGAAAATTTAGGACAATTGGGAAGCTCTAGTGAGTGGAAGTAACAATTAATAAATGAGCTTCAAGATACATAAAATTCTTGAGATTCTTAAATAAACTCAAAATTAAATTCGTATGAGTGGCTGTTTAATGGGACTAAATTTATGTAAATGATTTCTTTGTTATTTTTGGGATCTATAATTGGGATTTTCAGCATTTTGATTTTTCCCGGGTAAATAAGAATACCCTCAATTTGAGCATTTTTGAAATATCTAAACTCCCTTAGGTCTAAGATATATCCAAGAATCTTGTAAATGTCCCCTAGTCTTGGCAGTTTTTGATTCTTCTCATCTACTCTAAATTTAACATCTCCTAAGAGAATTTTCTGAATTTTTCCTCTTTCTTTTTTAATCATTAGGAGATCAGGCTTTATTCTAATTTTCTTGACCTCTTCCGGCAGTTCTTGTATTGATTCGATCAAGCTTTTTAGATATAGGGAATCAATACGAGGTTTAAATTTTAGTTCCCAAACTACCCTAATTTCGGTATTGCCTTTTGAGAAAATAAAGCTTGCACGTGCTCTTCGGTTGTATTCTCTTACCCTATTTCCTAGGATTAGGCTTTCTTTTTTTAATGTATATCCATGTTTTTGGAGTGAATCTAGAATTCTTGAAATTGCCCATGCTTCGTACAAATAAGCAAAATTCAGAAGAGGATACTCCAAACCTTCTTCAGCAATTTCTAAAGTAGTTTTTGAGAACAATAACTTTGTTATTTCCTTATATACCTCTAAAATCTTAAGATAGTATGGATTTTGCTGGGTTAAAACTCTCTGTTGAAGTTCTGCTAAGTTTAGAGGCATTTGGTGGAAAAATTCCCATAGGTGGAATCTATTCAAAAACGAGAGTGATTCCTCTTCTACTTTCCTTACTCTTTCTTTTATACTTTTATCTTGGGTGAAGTGATAAAGGAGTTCTGATTCGAGAATTATGAAATAGAACGCTTGGAACAACATTTTGTTCAAATATGTATCATACGTGAAAGTATTCTGATGAAACTCTAGATACGGATAAAAGGGGAGTTTATTGGATAGTTTTGCAGTAGATCCAAAATATGATGTTCTTTTTAGTAAATCTTTGTGCACTGGGCCGTAGTTGAATAATTTAAGGCAAAAGCCTTCTAGCATTTTTAGGTATCTCTCTAAGGCTATTACTAAAAATTCAATTGACCATGGTCTTTGCTTTAGGACAATTTTAAATACTTCTGAAGCTTGAATATCTTTTGTTTCTTTAACTAGCATTGTAATTAGGTTTCCAATATCCCTCAAAACTTTTTGCTGAACAAATTTATATCCTTGCTCGGGAGTGTCTGTTTTATCGAAGAGCTTTTTTGGGACTACCTTAATTTGCTCCTTCTTTTCTGGAAACGTAATCCTAATAGTTCCAAACAGATTTTTCAATGAAATTGATATTTTGTTCCCTTCAACTTGAGAAATTCTAACATATGGTAAAGAAAGGAAATCTCTTAGAGATTTTCCGTTTATAGTAACATTGCTAATTAGACTTAGATCAATCTGATATTCTTCATCATCCCATATTATTTTTTGGTTTCTACTCGAAAGCTTGGATGGCACTGTTTAACACCCGAAGTTTTCTAACAGCTTTCTCTAATTTGAAATCTTGCAAGACTTTTTCAACTTTCTTGAATAGGATGTCATTCTCGAAAAAGGGTAGAAGAACATTTGCCACAGCTTCCTCTATAGCTTCTTTTGGATCATCAAAGTTTTGTGAAAATAGAAGCAAGTCTTTTAGTATTCCGATACCAAGCTCCTTGATTTTGTTTATTTCACTAAATATGGAAATTAGAACAGTTGCAATTCCGTCTTTTTCTGGACTAGTCAGCTCATATCCAATTGTGTTTAAAAAGGCCTTATAATTGCTTTCGATTTCACTCAAAATGTCTTCTGTTGTTGTGATCTCAATAAATCTGAATCTTCTTCTTAATGCATCTCCAAGTTTGAATAAGAATGTCTTATCATAACTATTTAAGGTTCCTATTATCCTGAAAAAGTTGAGCTTTTCAAAAAAGTCTTTTTCTAGGATTTTCATGCCTGTTTCTTCCTCTATTATCTCTCTAATGGCCTCAGCATCTTGTAATCTATGCTCTTTCTCTAAATATGTGAAAAATATTCCAAGAGCAGTATCAATTTGGGTTCTATTAATTTCGTCAAGAATTAGAACTTTTTTCTCCATTATTGCATTTATGAGATAGCGGGGTTCTTTCTTATAGTAGAGTCTTCCGTTATCTACTTGTGGCACGATTCTAGCAACTAAATCAAAGAAATCAGTTCCGCTGTGTACTGTATAGAGGATGTAGCCTTTTCCGTTATTTTCTTCTGAATAGCGCTCTGCAAGAAGTTTTGCCAAGACAGTCTTTCCACTTCCGGGTGGTCCGTATAGGATTATATTTTTTCCTCTTTTTAGTTCGTTGAGTGCTATTTGAAGCTCATCTTGATAAATCTCTTTCAACATTTCGATGTAAGGATCGTAAGTTTTCACTTCATATCGCTTTAGGAAATCCGTATAACTACCGTATTTCGCTTCTATTCTTTTAATGCTTTCTTCATTTATCGGTGATAATCCTTGTGGAATAAAGTTTAGCTTATAACAATGCTCTATGTTGAATTCTTTTAGAGGCATTTTTATTTCTCTTGGATAATCTATGAAATATATTAGTTCCCATGTTTTGCCCTCTTTGTCCTCTCCCCACAAAAATTTTGCAAGTTTTTTATCTCGAAGTTTGTACTGAACCTTGCCCCAATATTTGAATCTTTGCCCTTTTACGTAGAATAGACATATATCTCCTACTTTCATATTCTCCCAGTAGTTTTCATTGTTTTTACCTGGTACTGCCCCCCATAGGTAATAAGGCCCCTCTCCTAAATTTTGCTTGAGCTTCTTAACATCGTTGGGATTTGTTATATTCGTTGAAATCTCTTCATAAGAAACGGGGTTTTCTATTGTCCGCTTTAAGTGTTCAGTAGGTTTGGATCCAGCGGCTGCAACTATCCACACTTTCATTGTTTCATCAACTCCGTATATTTTACATATCTTCCTTTTACTTTATCTACAGGGTATTTTTCTTCATTTTTCTTTATTTTTTTCAAAATAGCCTCCTCTAAGTTGATTCCTAACTCATTTGTAAGTAAGAGGAGGTATATGGCAACATCTGCTAATTCTTCCGCAATTTTTTCTTTTGTTCTCTCATCTTGTATAGATTGGAGAATTTCTTTATTGGTTTTCCATTGAAAGTGCTCAGAAAGTTCTCCAAGTTCTACCAAAAGAGATATTATTAGATTTTTTGGAGTGTGATATTTTTTCCAGTCTCTTTCATCCCTAAATCTCAAAATTCTCTCTGTAAGTTCACTAAGCTCATCCATATGTTTTACACCCATGCAATTTTAATTTTCTTTGGTTTATATAAATTATGAGGTCATGTTTTGAATTCAGAAGGGGGATATTTAGGCCTTTGAGAATCTACCCATCTCCTTTAGCTAAAATGCTTGGGCGATCGTTTACTCTTTGCTTGGTTGAATATTGGTCTGTAAAAAGTTGGAGGTTGTTATTCAAATGAGTGCCCTCCTAGAGCCTCTCCACCAGCTCCCTTACCTTCTCCTTCCCCTCGTTCAAGATCG
>CAZSVW010000122.1:0-3726 GCA_964610485.1 Candidatus Hydrothermarchaeota archaeon
AGTGTCAGTGTGGCGAGGAGGTCGTAAGTATTCCCTCCATTGATGAACTACATACTCTTATTGGACTCAGGTTGGTAAAGAAGGATTCGCTACTAAATGGAAAGGAGATACGTTTTTTGAGAAAGAATATTGGGGTAAGTGCCCAAAAGCTTGCCAAGCAGATGGGGGTGGACAATGCAACCATTTCTCGCTGGGAAAATGATAAACAGCGAATTACAAAATCCCATGATCTTCATCTGCGCTTGATCTACTGCAACATGAAAAGAATTCCACCTGAAGGAATAAACCATCTTATCCAGGAAGAATTCCCAAAAGTCCAGGAAGCTTACAAAGATATACCTCCTTATGTTATTCCCCAGACCGAGTGGTCTAAGGGACACTGATGCCCCCTTTCATTGTCTCGACTATACCTCTTATTCCTGGTACAGTCCATCAGGGGGTCACTATAGGTTCATGTAATCTGGATTCCAAAATAGCGCAAAAAGGTGTTAGCGGAACGAGTTGCGGTTCGAACTCGAGATATGCTGCCACAGATAGCGATGGCACATGAGATAGAAGTTATCTCGGATAAAGTTCCAAGTGATCATATTCATATGTTCCTGTCGTAGACCGACGCAGTATCGGCAAGCTTATGCAGTGGTTAAAAGGCATAGACTCACGCAATCTCCTGCAAGAGTTTCCACATCTCAAAAAGCAATTTTGGGCTCGAGGCTATCTTGCAGTGAGCTCTGGCAATATCAAGGATGAAATGATTCAACAATATATCGAAAAGGAAGAAAAGCCCGTGATCGACAATAGTCGATTTCAAGTCGACCCCTCCTAAATTCCTCGTCTTATAGACGAGGGTAGTCTGGTTTATCCTCTAACTCCCTAGGAAAAATTTTTGTTGGGTTATAAATATGAATTTGCTATGTTTGAATTGACGTTTGGAAAACTAAAAATACTATTGCTCAATAGAATAAGGAATCCTTTAAGCCCTCTAAAATCTTCGTAAATTGGCGCACATTATTACGTTTTGGAGAACAACCAATGGCAAAAATGGAAATAAGACTTTCCAAGAAAGGGGAAAATGCACAAGGTGCTGAAAAGGAGATGGTGCCCTCCGAGATTCCCTTGGCAATATTTGAAGGAGACAGGCTATATCGCAGTATTTTGCCTGTAAAAAATGAGAGACTTTGTGATTGCAAGCCTAATCATCTGAATTGTATGTCTGCAAAGGAATGGATAAGGTGTCAACTTGGAGTCTGGCAATTCACATACGAAAAAAGAGATGTGAGAGATAAAAATGTTCATCCAGCTACATTTCCTATTTCTCTTTCGAAAAGAATAATAGAGCTTTTTACTCATAGGGGACAGTTAGTGTTGGACCCCTTTGTTGGGAGCGGAACCACCCTGGTAGCGGCACGGGATCTAGACAGAAACGCCGTAGGATTTGATTTGCAGCGTTCGTACATTGAACTATGTGAGTCTCGCCTGAAAGGAGAAGGATACCTTTACAACGCTACTCACCAAGTTGCCGTTCAGGACGACGCGAGGAACATTCCTTCTTATTTAGAGCCTGAAAGTGTTTCCTTGATCTGGACTTCCCCTCCCTACGCTAACTTGCTAAACAGAAAGCGGAAAAATAAGTCGAGAAGAAACAGAAAGAATGACCAATATGGGAAAGTCGAGCAGTACTCTCAAGATCCAAGGGACTTGGGTACTATGTCACTCGATGTGTATAAAGAGGCCATGGGGGATATTTTTCACGGCTTATTACCTCTTTTGAAACCTAAGGCTCACTGCGTCATCAATGTGCCTGATATGTGGTGGGAGAATAAGAGAATTACTATCCATGTAGCCTTAATTGAGGAACTGCGAAAAAGAGGTTATGAACTTCGCAACATAATAATTTGGGACAGAACAAATATCGTAAACCAGATCGGTATCTTCGGTTGGCCAAGCAACTACATAACCATGGGGGTAACGTTCGAATACTTGCTAGACTTTTGGCGACCTCCAAAAGTTAAAAAGAGTTGATCCTAAGCTCATGGAGATTTTTTCTAAGCAGGATTTGATAAAAGCTTTAAGAAAAATACGATCAATGGGGTGGATTCCTAATGCCGGACCAGGTAACGCGGGGGGAGTTGGGAACACTTTAGAAGACCTTCTCGGAATCTCTGAAAATAACTTGCCCTTACCAAACGCTGCTGAGTGGGAATTAAAATGCCAAAGAGCTGATACCAGTTCCCTTACCACTTTGTTTCACATGGAGCCTTCTCCTCGCGCTATGAAATTCGTGCCCAAGATTTTGCTACCTCTGTATGGGTGGCCACATGATCAAGCAGGCACAAAATACTCCGAAAACGAAAAGAGTTTTCGGCAGACCATAAATGCTAACTCAAGGACTGACAGAGGATTTGGAATCAAGGTGGACTATGCACAAAGGAAGGTGGTTGTTTCTTTTGATGCTTCCAAAGTTGATGGACGCCACTCATTGTGGTTAGAAGATGTTGAGCGAAGAGCTGGCCTTAACGAGCTTTCCCCTCAGCCCTATTGGGGATTTGACGACCTTTTCCACAAAGCTGGGACTAAGCTTTTTAACTGTTTTTACATTCGAGCAAAAGTTAAGAGAGAGGGTCGAAAGGAGTATTATCATTACAGTGAAATCATGATGTTGCAAGACTTTTCTTTGGACAAGTTTATCCAAGCAATTGAAAAGGGGTTTATTTTAGTAGATTTTGATGCTAGAACGGGACATAATCATGGGACAAAGTTCAGGCTCAGGCAAGATAGATTTCCTGAGTTGTATGATAGGGTTACCGTTATAGAATGATGTCAGAATTGGGCCTAACAGAAAAATTCGTCCCCCCGGTTATGATCCAGGTATCATATTTTTTTTCGGGAGTGGACAAAGGAGATAATGAGATTTTAGGGGTCTATTAGGTGTGCTGTATCTGTCGGGGGATCAGTTTGCACGCTCAGAGCACAGACAGATAACCGATAATGGCTCTTATTTCGCAAATTCCGGGTATTACAATACATAAACCAGGTGATTGTCCTTATTTCTTGGATTCATCACATAGCGGACGAAATATTACCCGGGATTCTTTGGTTACGGTTAACATACTGTAATTTCAGTGAAATTGCATTCTTAACGACCGGAGAAAAGCTCTCCAGGGAAGCTTTTCAAGGGCCGAAATACACACTTTCGGTTTTCTACTGACCCATTTTGTGGCTCCGCACTTTCGCTTGTGTAAGCGTTTGGCCTAAAGGACTATTTCTGTGCCCTCTAAGTAATCTCCGATGTGCAAAGAAGGCAAGTCTAACCAACCTAAGCATAATCTTCTTGCCTCAAACTGAAAATTCAGGTTTCCGGAAATGCGTTCATTTCCATAACTTATTGAAGTCACTGGATTAAGAACTTACTAAGTGGGGTTTAAGTGCTCCGGCGTTCTACCCCTCGGGTTCCGACCATTAAGATAATAAGGTAGGTGCTCGCCAATACCAGCTTGCCCTCTTGTCTAAGGCTCGTATTACATAGGCGGTTATGTTAGGACTGTGGGTAAACCGCGCAAGATAGCAACGCGGGTTGCTTTTTGGCTCGGTACATGGCATTTATGAGATCTTTGAGGACTGTAGCGCGGCAATAGATAAGACCTATCTTTTCGTTTTCAGGGACCTGGCAACCCGATCAGGAATGTGAACATGGATACCAAGATAGCTATTATCGGTGCAGGGATCGCA
>CAZSVW010000123.1:0-3679 GCA_964610485.1 Candidatus Hydrothermarchaeota archaeon
AGTATGCTCCAGCAGTCTGATCAATTGTTGTGACAATTATATCCTCTTCAAAAAGGCTGCTTGTCGCTTTTTTACCATGATGGATTGCCACTCTAAGCTTTTTGAATGATGCGTATTTTGTTGCTCGTTCCCCAATACTTTCAACTAATGTCCTTGTTGGAAGCGAATAAATTAACTGTGAAGGTAAAAAATCGTTAAGACCATAGATAAAGGGAATTAAAGCTATTTCAGTTTTTCCAGAACCAGTAGGGGCTCTAATAATAAGCGATTTACCTTCTGCCAAGTTCTCCATAGCTATTCTTTGATATTCGTAGGGATTAACACCGGTTAACTTACGAAATGCTCCTACTATCAACCACCTTCACCATCCCAAACCTAACCATACGCTCTTCTTACAACCTCAACAACAAATTTGGCATCCTCTATAGCTTGCAAAGCGAGCTTCCCTAACTACATCTGCATAATCTCCTTCATTGTAAAATACTTCTAAAACTTCCAGTCTTATCTTTGCCCTTTTCAAATAATCTTGAGAGAGTTTATCCAAGTTTTACACCTCCAAATTCGCCTCTTTTTATAATCCACGCCCATCTATTTCCCACGAATTCCTTATAACTCCCCCACTTATCCATATATTCACGAACTTTCTCCAATATGTTATTGACTAAATTATTCTTATCGACAACAATAATCGAATGCTCAACCATGTCAAGGTAAATAGGGTTGAAGTATTTAGCCTCCTCTTCAGATAAAATAATGGGAGATATATCTATGAATATTCCTTCATCAATAAGTCTTTGGGTCAAATATTCTAATGGCATTTCGATGTTCTCCACAAATTCCTTAATTCTTTCGTATCTTGGTTTATCGGTTCTTAAGATTATTAAGAGATCCAAGTCTGAACTTAATTTATTTTCTTTTCTCGCATAGGAACCAAAAATAACAAGAGATACAAGCTGCTTGCTATAGTACTCTTTAATCCTTTTTAGCAGTTTTGTCACGTATTCTTTATGTGATTCTGAAAAAAACCTGACCATTCTAATCTTTTCAACTATTTCATCATCCAACATCCTTTTGATAGTTCTACCCCTCAACCACCACGCCCTCCTTCAACGCTTCTCTCATCTCACCACCTTCACCATCCCAAATCCCATGCTGTTCTTCTCGCCTAAGCCGGTCTCGTAGGCGAGTTTTAAGAGCTCGCTGTCTCCCTTGGCTTTGATGACCATGTGCGTGGCTCTGTGATAGGTGTTTTTTATTTGAATCCGCTTTGGCTTTGTTGATATAGGCTTCTCAAAATCTATATTATCTCTTTTTTCGTTGTAGAGTGTTTCATATTTTCTAATGAGATTTTTCTTCAGGTTTTCATAGAATTTTTCTTCGTTCGGGAGTAAATCAATGGTTTTTAGCTTGCCATTCTCCTCCTTTGCTGTTCTAACTATAACGGGAGATAAAGTGGAGAATAAGGCCTCTCCATTGAATTTTTTAGGCTTGAGAACTTCAATGCTTTCAATAGTAAATTTAGTCGAAGAAATTTTTATCTCGGGTTTGCAAAGCATTCCTTCTACTATACTGGATATTATCTCCTTTATGGGAGAAGAAACCAAAAAGTACGCATATCCCGAAACAAATATGCCATCTTTATATGCCTTTCTTTTCGGAGCCTGTAGCTGGGAGAAAGTGAAAAATTTAAAACTCTTAGAGCTATGCAAACGATAAGCTAGATCAACGTCGGCTCTTCTTATAGAGGAATATATAGCTCCGGCAAGAGAAATATTATAATTGTAAGGTATCTTCCCCCGACCAAGGAGAGAGACTTTAATCCTCAATAATCTCCCCCTTCCTACTTATACAAATTATAAAAGAGCCACTACAACTATTTAAAACCTTTGGAAAAATAAGTACAGAAAAAAATCTGGGTATCAAAAATGTATTCACGCACCAGCATGGTGAAAATACTGGTTTTCTTACTCATAGCAGGTATCAGCACAAGTTCATGCATAGAATTACATCAAAAACCTATTGGGGAATCCAAAAGCATCTCGCTGGAGTCAAAACCAAAATATCAACTCAGCTCAATCGAATTTGAGATACACACACTAATTAATGAGGAAAGAGCAAAAAATGGGTTAAAACCTCTAAAATGGAATTCTGAAATAGCTGAAGTTGCAAGAGAACATAGTACATATCTCGCCAAGGAGAACGAACCTCTCACCGATTTCTACATCCCCTGCCCCATGCCATTTATACACCACGAAGGGTTTGAATTTGGTCTGTACCATGATGAAAGACTTAAAAATAGGGGAATATACTACTTCGCATCTTCTGGAGAAAACATCGCAATTATCCCGGTATCCGACAACAAGACGTATGAAGCGGAGGAACCCTACATCTGCATGCAGATACCTCAGCCACATTCTCATGAGTTATCCAGAGATACTATAGAGAAAGAACTCCGAAAAAGAGCTGAAGAAGTAAAAAAACAGCCAAGAGTAACGTGGATAAGGGTGGACTGGAAAACTCAAGAGGAAATTGCTAAAGAAGTAGTTAGGGGATGGATGAACAGCCCTTCACATAGAAAGAATATCCTCTTTCCTAAGTATAATGAGGAAGGCATAGGTATTGCGGAAGTAAATGACTACATAGTAGTTACGCAGGTGCTTATTGAAAGAGTAAAATGTGGCTATGAAACCGGTCCGTGCTGCACAGAACCCGGATACTATCCATACTGCTATAAACCATTGAAATGTATCGGTGGAGTCTGCAAGGCAAAATAAATAAGAGAGTTCAGGAATAATGAACAAAACAATGAAAGTCAGGTGTGTAGAATGCGAACGACTTCAGAGAATCGCCTATGAGGTTAACAAAGCTTTTGCTATCAAAGATAAAAATCGAATGCACATAGATGAGCTGAGAGCCAGTATTGAGAAATCGTTTAAAATTAACGAAGGAGAGCTTGAAAAATACATAGAAAGAGCGAGACATCTAACACTTGAAGGGAAAGAAGTAATTATGTCTCCAGAATGGTTTGAAAAACTCAAAAGTATTTTTAAAGGCTCACCTTAGTATTTTCTCAATCCAATCGCGCACCGCTTCTTCTGGATATGCCCCCACAAACTCCCCCACAACTTTGCCATTTTTGAATACCTTCACCGCGGGGATGCTGAATATTCTGAAGAGCGCAGCAATCATAGGATTCTTGTCAACGTTCATTTTCACCACTGAAAGCTTCCCATTGTATTCCTCGGCAATTTTTTCTAATATTGGCGTGAGCATTTTACATGGAGCGCACCACTCTGCATAGAAGTCTACCAATACTGGTACCTCTTCCGACTTTTTCAGCACTTCTTTTTCAAATTCTGAATCCCCAATTTCCTTGACCATAGGGTGTGAGAGTTAATGCTAATGGTATATAAAATTTGCTGAGGGTGTTACGTAAGGGAGCCCTTACGTAACACCAAGGAAAACCTTCTTTTTAATCAAGTTTCCGGGACTAAAAAGAGAAGCGTTATTGACCTCAACTAATTATACTTTGTTTAATCCTTAAATTTTTCAGTAGTTCATTTTTATTAACATTTAAAAAATCACCTTTGAGATATAGAATAGAATAAAACAAACAAGGCTATAAAAATAATGGTGTTTTTAAATCACGCCAACTCCCACATTAAATCTTATATTACAA
>CAZSVW010000124.1:0-3676 GCA_964610485.1 Candidatus Hydrothermarchaeota archaeon
AAAGATTTTAGAATACCTTCCTCCTTCCGTTTTTTATCCAAAGCCAAAAATAACTTCAGCAATAGTGGAGATAAAAAAAAGAAAATCTCCCCCCTTTAAAATTGATGAAAAAAAATACTTCTCACTGGTGAAAGACCTATTTATTCACAAAAAGAAAACCGTTAGAAAAGCTTTAATATGTTCTAAAAGAAAAAAGTTAGTCGAAGCGCTGCCAGATTATATTCTCAAAAGAAGAGTTTTCAGTTTATCTCCAGAAGAAATAGCGGAGATTCTCAAATATGAAAATTAAAATTTTTGAAGGGGTATACGAACCGTCCGATGATACCTATATGCTAGCCCGTAATCTGGAGATAAATAAAGGTGATAAAGTTCTAGATATGGGTACTGGATGCGGTATTCTAGCTATCATAGCTTATAGAAAAGGAGCTTCAAAGGTTGTAGCATGCGATATTAACAAAAAAGCTGTGGAATGTGCAAAATACAACGTAACAATGAACAACGCAAGGGTCAAAGTTATCGAAAGTGATTTATTTGAAAATATAAGGGAAAAATTTGATTTAATAATATTTAATCCCCCATATCTTCCATCGGACCCTCTAGAGAAGGATGATGAACTTAAGATAGCATGGGATGGAGGTAAAAATGGGAGAGAAGTTATAGATAGGTTTATAGATGAGGTGGAAAAATTTCTAAAACCTGGAGGGAGATTCCAGATTGTAGTCTCATCCCTATCTGGTATAGAGGATGTTATTAAAAAGATAGACGAGAAAAAATTTGAAATAAAAATAAACGAAAGAAAGAGATTTTTCTTTGAAGAACTTGTTGTTATTACGGGAAGACTCAAAAGATAAACATCAGACCCAAACTAAGTAAGACAAGGGCGAGCCATATTCGAAAATCCCATGCTAAAACCTTAGAGCCATCTAATGGGGGAAAGGGTAAGAGATTAAAGAAAGCAAGCCATGAATTTATCATAAATCCTAAACTGCCAACTAATGCCAGAATCCCTCCAATATGCGTTAATGCCAAAAAAACTATAGCTAAGAGTATATTAGATAACGGTCCTGCCGCTGCTATCTCTCCATTATCCCTTCTAGATATATTAAAAAAGTAGATAGGTCTTATATAAACGGCTCCAGGAGCGGCAAATATTATTTTTAGACTTACTGCAAGGAAAAAAGCCAAAATTAATCCAGTTTCCCACATCTTATAATGGGCTATACACCCCCTTCTCTGAGCTACAAATTTATGAGCGAGTTCATGAAATATAAAAGCCGGACCTACAGCAAGTAACATCACAACAAATATTTCAAGAAAATTCATCTGATAGAATCTCGCTCTCTCTACCCATGCAAATACAAAACCAATTACTAAAGCTGATATTATAAGCTCCTTGATTTCCTCTTTAGTGAAATTCATGAGCTACGATAGGTTCTTGATAATATAAAACATTAACCTCTGGTGGGAATAGAATACCGCCACAGCTAACTATCTCTCCGTAGACCTTGTAGGATCCTATTTCCACCTCGATCACATCTCCTTTTTTACCATTTTGCAAAGCTTTTCCTAAAACCTTATGGAAAAACATTTCATTCTTTAGATTTCCATGAAAGTTCACTATTACTGTATCCCCCTTCTTCACACCTCTAATTACGAGATACCCCCTATATAATGTAGGAGACAACAACGCAATACCCGAGAGGAGCAGAAATTTACTAATAGTCGAAAACTGAACGAAAGATAGAAACATACAAGCTACTCCGAGAATGATAAGTAAAAACTTGAAAAAATTTCCCACCCTCATTTTCTTCACCACTTCAATAGTTCTTCAAGCAACGGAATTATTATCGTCGGAAAAGAAATAAAAGTACCTAACATGCTTCCAACATTTGCAAAAGCTGTCACAAGTAAGACTCTAAAGGCTTTGTTAGACATTAGCTCAGAAAAATTAGAAACCCTAAACATCTCAGAGATATCCCCCACAGTTACCTTTCTCACTTTAAGTTCTACCAATCCAGCAAACCACCCAGCTGCTATTAGAGGATTAAGAGAGGTAAGTGGAGAAGCAACCATCCCTACAATAGCTGAGAATATGCTACCCCTAGCAAGCAGTACTGCAACAAACGTTGGAATCATATGATTAAAAGCCCAAAATAAAACCGAACCTCTTATTGATATACCCCTATACAGTGCCAATCCAAATATATAGAGCACTGATAGAGGAATGGCAAATTTCAGCAATTTGAGTATACTCAACTTTTTCTCTTTTACCTCCAGCAAACTCTCTAGAGATGGAAGGAGACTGGGATTTGAAAGGTATTTTTCAATTCCCTCTTTATGTCCAGCTCCAACTACCGCAATTATTTTGGGATATTTTTTTTGAAGTTCAATTAGCCTATATGCCATATATGCATCTCTCTCTTCGACCAAAACTCTATATAAATTTGGGGCAATGCATTTAAACTCTTTAAGAATTTTAGAAAGTTCCTCATTTACCCTAGCTTTCTCTAGTTCTTTTTCTATATCTTCTTTTTCAACTCCATATACCGAAACAAGCTCCCTAAGCAGTTTTGCTTTTTCTAAAATGCTCATCTGAGAGAGTGCTCTTTTTAGTGTTATCCTCAAGTCTCTGTCTATAAAAGCCACCTCTGCCCCGATTTCTTTAGCTACTTCTATTGCTCTAAGCATTTCTGTACCCGGTTCAACACCTACTTTCTCCCCCATTTTTCTCTGAAGAAAAGAAAGTAAAGTATTCGCAAGTAAAAGAAAAACTTTTTTCTGTTTTATGAGTTCAAAAATTGGTATTTCCCTAGATTGGGTTAAAGCTCGATATCTAGACTCGCATAACTCAACGGCTACTAAATCTGGCTTTTCTACTTTAATTATCTCCTCAACTTCCTTTACACTTCGCTCAGAAATGTGAGCGGTAGCGATAAGTTTTATCATACTACCTCATACTCCAATATCAAATTATATCCCGCCTTGTAATATCTAAGCAATTTTAATTTAATCCCTTCTCTTACAAAACCAAAACCCTCTCCTTCTACCAGTGTAATTGCATTCCTACCTCCTACTATCACTGGAGAAATAGCTACTATAACTTTGTCTACTAATTTTTCTTTAAGCATCCCCCAGTTTAATGTTCCTCCCCCCTCCAGAAGGATCTTTCTTATTCCCCTCTCAAAAAGCTTGTTAAGTAAACAATTCAGGTCCACTTTAGAGCCCCCGCATACTATAATTTCAGCTTTTTTTGATAGGAGTGCTAACCTTCTCTTAGGGGCCCTTTCTGAAACTGCAATGATAGTTGGAGCTTCTCTTTCAAGTATCCTAGCTGTAAGAGGAATTCTCCCCTTACTATCAACCACTATCCTTGTAGGTTGCTTTTCACAGGCCACTAAGCGAACAGTTAACCTAGGGTTATCTTTAATAACCGTATTAATGCCAACCATCACAGCATCAACTTCTTTTCTAAGCTTATGCACTCTGACCCAATCCTCTTGGCTAGAAAAAGCAGAATCTCCGGTCTTAGTAGCTATTTTTCCATCCAAACTCATTGCCGAATTCAAAATAACATAAGGTCTCATTTTCGTAATGGAATAAGATATTCTCAACCTCAAATAATTATCTGAAAATATTCTAACTTTTTGTTACTAAAATTTTTGAACACGTTATGGCA
>CAZSVW010000125.1:0-3634 GCA_964610485.1 Candidatus Hydrothermarchaeota archaeon
AAAATTAATAATGCTCAGCGAACGCTCTCAGGCAAGCATCGAGTTTATTTTACTGGCGGGCGGTGTCATAGTTGCAGCCATGGCTTTTTTTGCGATAAAGAATTCTGTCGTTTCTTTGGCCAACGCAACCTCAGAGCTCGTTGAGATGGAGAGGAATAAAACGATCTTGAGGTTGACGAGGTAATGCTTGAGGCCTTCTTAACAACTCTTGCAGTAGCTGGAGCAGTTGTTGCGAGCTATACAGATTTAAAAAAGGGGATAATTCCAAACTACCTTACGTTTTCTCTGATATCGATTGGAGTGATATGCAATGCTTTCTCTGGCAAGTTTTTGATTACATTAAAAAGCCTAGCGGTTATATTTCTCCTTGGAACGCTATTCTGGAAGCTTGGGGGATGGAGCGCTGGAGATGTTAAGGAATTCATGTTTATAGCCTCACTGATACCCGAATATCCCAGGTTTCTTCTTAGGTTTTTCTCTCCGGCTTTATCTTGGTATCCCTTTGTTGTTACAGTGTTCGTTAATACGTTTTTTGCCATTTTTCCGTTTATATTTATATATGCATTTTATATTTCTATAAAAAAAGGTCTCGCAAGGGAATATCTCAGACCGTTGGCAGACATCGGGAAGATAGCGAGAAATTCTCTAATATTTGCTCTTATATATGCTAGCATATTGACAATCCTCGGCTATCAAATAGACGTTGTGAGGTATGTTTGTGTAGTTATGGCATTTTCGATTTTCTTCACTCTTTTTTGGAATTCCATAAATATACTAAGGAGGGAAGCTTTACAGGAGGAGAAGAAAATTTCCGAACTCGAGGAAGGAGACATTTTAGCTGAGGAGATTCAAATCAGAGGAGGAAAGGTTGTTAGATTCTCTGGAGGCCTGATGGAAAAGATTAGGCAGATTAGGGAAGGAGAGGATATAAGAGTTATAGCTGATACCAGAGCTGAGGGAGTGGAGAAGGAGGAAATACAGAAACTTACTAAACTCGTAGAAGAGGGAAAGCTTGAAGATAGGATAAGGGTGAAGAAGAGCATGCCCTTTGCTCCTGTAATATTGATAGGTCTGCTCCTCTCTCTCATTTTTGGAGATATAATGACCATGATTAAATATTAATAGCAAAAGAGATAAAAAATCAATAAAATGCTTAAGGGAATGGTGCTAGTTGCAATAGCAGCCTCATTCATAGTAGTATATGTTGCGGTTACTCAGGTGATGGTAAAAGAGACCTCAAATTTTATCTCAGAGCAATCGAGGCTTATTGGAAAGATGGCTAAGGGGGAAATTTCAGAGGGAGAATATGCTAAAGAGAGTGAAAAGCTAGAAAAAAGCTACAGAAAAACAATGGCCGAGAAGATTAGTCCATTGATTTTTGAAATAAAAAAAGTTTTAAAACTGATAAACGAAACAAATATAACAGGCGTGGAGAACTTGAGCAAACAACTTGAAAATGTAACGGAAGTGCTAAAATGAGGGGGCAAATAACGATAGAGGCGATTTTAATCTTTGGAATTTTTCTTCTGATAATATTCTCCGTTAGCATGCCTCTGGCTATGAAAGCCACGAGGCAGTCTTTAGAGGTAAGCACGGTGGCGGATGCAAGGTATGCAGCAGAGCAAATTGTATCGCTGGCGAATAGCATAACTTTCCCCGGAGATAAGAGAACGGTAGAAGTCTATATTCCGGGAGATAAGGGTAGGGGGATAAATACCTCTATGAATATCTCTGGAGGCAAATATTTAATCACTACTGTTTACTTTGAAGGAGATTCTCCTAAGATCATTAACCTCTCTCTCGATGGCAATAACTGGACGCTGTGGAGCGATGGGAACATAGGGGTACTTGAGGAGGAAGGGCATAGGTATATGGTGGAGGTCACTTGGGGTAATATAACATGTACGAGGTTATGAGATGAAGGGGCAAATTTCCCTTGAAGCGATAATGATCGCCGGACTCGCGGTTTTGGTTGTTACCTCCCTCATCACCTTAATGTCTGAGAGGTACTCCTCTGCTATGGTGGTGGGTGAAAGCGGTGAGGCAAAACTATGTGCTGAGCTCATTGCAGAGGCAATAAACTCTGTGCATTCCAACGGTGAGGGATTTTCTATCCATCTCTCGGATGAAAAGTTAAATTTCAGCTATCTTTCGTCTAAGGGGATAAGCTTCGAGATAGATAGAGAGAACTGTAGTATAGCTGCTAAAAAAAATACATCGATGGTAGGTGGAGATGTATGGGAGGCTAGGATTCCAATAGTCTATGCGAATTTCTCTCTTCTTTCACCTACTTCTGACTATCCTGAGCTTACCGTGAGAAATAATGGAACACATATCTTGATCTATGCTGAGGAGGAACATATCAAACTCAGGGGATAAAGATGAGTGAGAGAGCCCAGACTTCACTTGAGTTCGTGATCATTGTAGGGATATTTCTAGTTATGATAGTGAGCATATATCCCTACATCCTCAGAGAGAATGAACTTAATAAAGCCGTTGCAGCTGCAAGGGACGGAGCCTCTTATGCTGTGGGCATGAGGGGAATGGGATTCGGGCATGATGGAGCAAATCTCCCCAATTACACTGGGGTTATCAAGATAGTGAACCTTACGCTGGAAGATTTGGGAACCGACCCGTCTGGAAGAAAATGTTATAGAATAAGGTTCTATCTTTCTGTGCCGGAATATATGAAAGAAAGTTCCTGCTCCTCAAGCTCGGTGGGGATGAGCGTAAGAAGACAAGCTGTTAGGTTCATCTATAGGGCATTTTACGGAAACTGGACACCACCTGATGATCTTAGGGTGTGCACCGAGAGGTTCAATTTTACAACCGCATGTAGCTTTGTGTGATTACCATGATTCTAGAGGAGATAGGAGAAAAAACTATAGAACTATGTAAAAAATTCTTTTATATACTCTTGGATATAACCATCGCCGTACTTAAGCTGTTAGTAAAAGCAGATTCTAGTGTTTACTCTTTATTTGAAAAGAGGGGAATAGAAAGAAGAGATTTTTTAATTTTCAAAGTTCAGGCTATTTCCATAGTTTTGCTGGGTATAGTGATATTCTATATTTTTAGATTTATTTCGTTAAAATTCATTTTTTTTGCTTTTATTTTATTTTTAAGTGGAATATACTATATATTGTCAATAAGAAGGTATATTCCACATGATTTTCCAGCATATAGAGACTTTTTTTTGTCGTATCTTTCTGTACCATGGATTTTTTTATTGATCAATAAGTTAAAACTTAGCGTAAACTTCGTTTACCCCTACGTCCATTATATTATTTTTGCTTTTTTGTATGCGATCGTTTTTTCTTATTATTTTAGAAGGAGGTATATGAGAGATTACACATATGGGAGGGTGTTGAAAGCTGATGGGACAATTACTGTAAGGGTAAACTATGATTTAAGAGCCAATGTTAAACCGAAAATTTTAAGTTTTAAGAACGATATTAATGCGAGAGAAGGGGATATACTCATACTTAAAGTAAAAAAAAGAGCATTAAATCTTAGAGGTGCGGAAATATCTGGGGTGGAGGGGAAGGTTCGCGTGAAAGAGAAATCATAATAGTTTCTCTTATTATATCTTCATTTGGCCTGATTTTGCTTTTTTTAACCAACCCAGAACCTT
>CAZSVW010000126.1:0-3456 GCA_964610485.1 Candidatus Hydrothermarchaeota archaeon
AGAAGCCTCCTCTGCCTGGGGGCGTGGGTGATGAGCTCGGGAAAAACTATGCTCAGCGAGTTGACTATCTGCACCACCCTCACACCCGGGTGGAGACCTCCGACCTCGCAGATGTTGAAGTAATCCTCACCACCAAGGTCGATGACGTGGCCACCGGCCATTCTCACCCAGTCCGCATACTCCGCGCTGAAGTCGATGATCACTGCATTCGCCCCGAACTCCTTCGAAGCCCTGACGAGAAGTGTTTTTATGAGCGTCGACTTCCCGCTACCGGGTATTCCTATGACCACGATGTGGGCATTTTTGAGCCTGTCAAATATCCAGTAAACCGGTTTTCTCATGACTTCGCTGAACCCCAGAAATACAGCTTTCTCCCTTTTTCTTCTATTGGGCAATACATTTGAAGCGAAAGGTGCAGGGGGTCTGTTCAGGAGGCATCTCCCCGCAAGGTCCATGGAGTAGACTCTCTGAAGAAGCCCTCTTGTCCGCTCTTTCCTGAATTTATCGCGGTTAAGAAGGAGATACAGCATCCTTTCGATCTGCATCGGATAAATCCGCTTTTGACCCTAATAAACTGTAAATGTTCTTTCCATTACTTTTCCGGAGGACTCCACGAAAATAAATAAATACGGAGCGGGAGAAGGATATGACTATGCGATGCAGATGCGGGGGAAGGATTATTAAAGATAGCAGGAGGGGAGAATACTTCTGCGAAAACTGCGGGCTCGTCGTTGAGGAGACCGCTATTGCGACAGGATCGCTTCTCTCCTTCAAGGAGAAGGAAGGCTGTGCACCGATGCACGCAGGATCTACGACTTTTCGCGATTGTGTATATGAAACATCGAGAGCGCGAAGGATATACAATCTCATAAGATACTTCAATCTCCCCGAAGTTGTGGATAAGGACCTTGCAAGGGAGACCGTGGCCTACTACGTCGATCTCATCTTCCGGCAGCAGAAGGAGAGGAATTTGAAGGTATCTGACTGGGAGTGCATAATCAGATTCCTCTTTGAGAATGTTCTAAGGAGCATGGGGTACAGGCTTGACACGGGCTTAACGGGGAAGGAGAGATGGAGGGTTGAAAGGCTTCTCAGAGATTCCCATATAAGGATCCCAAGAGGCTCGACCAGGTCTTACATTGAAAGAATGGCCAGGTATCTTCCCCCGATGTGCGAAGAAAAAAGAGAAATCGTAAAAGAGGCGATGCTCCTCTCGGAAAAAATCGCCGGAAGTCCGTCAACCAGGGCAGCGGCGGCGATGGTTATAGCATATATGCAGAAAAGAGGGGACCTCACACTCCCGGAACTTGCGAAAACCTTCGGCAGGATCATAAATGCAAATCAGTCAACGATTATAAAAGCGGTCAGGAAATACATGCCGGAAGGGAAGGGGGAAGAGAGCGGGAGTGAGGAAGCGGGCGTGATGAGAATGCCCGTCATTTTCCTGCGCTATATGAATGCACTTGCAAGGTGAGGCGGGATGGAAGAGACGCCGCTTGAAAAGATTCTCTCAAATCCGGATTTTGTGAGGAGGATGAGGAGTCTGAATCTTCTTCTCTCAACCCGGTGCTACGAGCTGCTTCTTCAGCTTGAAGAGCCCATGGATGCTAGGAGCGTCTGTAAGCACCTCGGCTATCTCAGGGAACTCGAGAGTGCGGGGCTTGTAAGGGTGAAGGATGGTCTTTACGTGAGGACACCTCTGGGCGATGCGTTCGCTCTTGCCGAATTTTTGAAGATAACGGCATGTCTCAAAACCGCGGGTATTGAAGGAAAGGAGGAGCTTGCTTCCCGGGTCATGATGCTCTCAAGATTATGGAGGGCCGCATCGAGGAGGAAGGACAGGCTGGACAATCTTTCTGAAAGGATAGAGGGGCAGGCAAGGGTTCTTTCGAGAGAGCTCGATAAACTTCTGAGAGCGATTCCATAATGTGAAATAACTATGGTCATAGAGAAGTAATTAGCTACAGTATTACATGAATATGGATTCAAGTTCTTCTTTGTCCTAGCCTGTCGTGTCCCAAAAATTAATCTTATGTATAAGGATATTGTCGTTACTTAGACTATCTCATCCGCCAGTTAAATAGTAGAATCGAGAGAATAGAAAAAATATTGGATGCTAAATAAAAAGATTTTTATATTTTCTCCTCCAGAAAAATTAAAGGTGGGAATATGGAACCTAATTGCTGGCTATGCATTCTTAACCGAGAGAATTTTGAAGCCGTGAAGAAGAACAAAGTTTGGGGAGTGAGTGAGAGGCATAAGAATCAGATTAATCGAACAAAGGTTGGGGATAAACTTGCTTTTTACCTGATAAGCGAAGTTAAAGGTAAAGAAAGGTTAGAGCCTGCGATCGGTGGAGTAGCAGAGGTAGCTTCTGAGGTTTTCGTTGATAGGAAGAAGATATTTCCAAGTGCTAAAGTAGAGGGAGAGGTTTATCCTTACAGGATAAAGATAAAGAATTTGGAAATTTTTAAACCAGAGAAGCCTTTCAAGCCGTTGATTGAGAGGCTGAATTTTATCACAAACAAAAGAAGATATTCTGGACATTTACTTGGCAAGGCAATGAGGATTATTCCTCAAGAAGATTTTGAGCTTATGTTAAAATGAACATTCACTCTACCATTAAGTTTTGGGGCAGGAAAAGTCCAGAACTTTTATGCAGTTTTATAAACGGTAATTCCAAAATCTTGGATTAGAGTCTATGCTAGATTAGATTTAACTTTCTCCATTTGGAGAATGAGGATATATTCATGGAAAAATTAAACTATCTGAAAAAGGAGAAGAATGAAAAGAAAAGATATAAAAATCTTTGAGAAACCTGAAGATTACAAAAATTGGAAACGTAGAATTAACCTTAGAACGTCTAAAAAAGCTATCGAAATTGGTAGATCCTACATAGAAAAAGCAAAAAAAGAGAAAGATTTTACAGCATTAAAAAATAACCACGTTTTATATTGTTAATATGGAAAAAACAATAAATTTAAAGTTAAAAGAGTGTTGAGAATTCAATATTTTATCCATTTACTTTGACATTTGTTTCTTTTTCTCCATAAGTATAGAAAATCGTCTGATAGTAGTAGGGGATTAAAAATCAAAAAGTGGCATGTAAAATATCCAAAAAGTCTAGTTTTCATTGGTATATAGAGTGTAGTCCTCAGGTAATTATCTTTTATTTCTTTTAATTCTTCTTCATTTAGATTTTTTCTATCAATCATAAATAGAAGTTTGGTTTTAAGGATTTCCAATCTTAAATTTTGAATATGCAATTCTTGAGATACCATCTGTGAAGTAAAATATTGCGTCAAAGAACCTAAACCGACGAAAACTAACGAAAAAACTAAAAATGCTTTAGTCAGCTCTGCAACCATTAATTTGGATCCAATATTATAAATATGGTAAAAATACTCAAAATAAAATTTGATAACATAAAGATAAGACAGAGAAATAATAACAAAC
>CAZSVW010000127.1:0-3434 GCA_964610485.1 Candidatus Hydrothermarchaeota archaeon
CTACCCTTTTCAGCAACTTTATTTCTGAGTTTTTCATCTTGTAGAAACTGTTCGATTTTATCTGCTAGATTGTTAGCATTTACAGTATTTTCCTCAGTAGGGTAGTGGGCATCATTTAAAGCTATTCTTCCGCACATAAAAGCTTCGGGAGTGACTTTTCCGTAAACTTCGTCATATATCTGATCAAAAACTATTGTAGACCGCCAGTATTGATATGGCATTTGAGAATAAGGAATTCTGCCTTCGTGTTCGTAAAACTTAAACTTCAAACCTCGAGAACTTAAATCTCTGATAGCTTTAAGTAGCAACTTCTTTCCTTTAAATTTATAACCCCATTTCCCCCCTGTCGGGAACAAAATGATTGGAGGATCTTCAGGTTGAACATTAGAGTTTGGATGAAAGATGTCCGGTATGGGTTGCGGCGTATATATACTTCCCTCTGGCAAATACTTAGCCATATTTATGGATACATAAGTTACTAAAAGATAGGGGTCTCTGCTTGCAAATTCATGTATTTGTCTTCGTAGAATGAATTTCACCCTGTCTTGAGAATGACACATAAATACAACAGGCATATTTCTCCTAAATTTTCTCACTAATTTATACTCAAAAAAGGGAAGAGTATTTATGCTTACAGTACATCCATGAAGGACTAAAACATCAAAGGAGGAAAACAATAATCTCTTTAACATTTTTAAAAATAAAGAAATTTTATTTCCTGCCCATACTTTAAGCCATCTATAGGAAGAAAGTTCCTCACGCGTATAAAGCTTACTCCTCTGGGGTAATACGACATAACTTCTATGTTTCCCTTCTCTATTAATGATTTTTGACGTCTCTATTGAAAACTGTTCGCCAGCTATTTGAAGAATATCCATCTCTATTCCTCCAGTAATTCGCGATATACCGCCAAAAGTTTTCGTACAGATTCTGATATAATGTGTTGGGCAAATATTGCCCCTTCGTAATTTGGTCTATTCATTTCCATAATTTTTATTACATATTTCTTTGCTTCTTCAAAATTGCGAGCATAAAAACAGTGTGGGAGTGTCTTAGAATATATTACATATCGCCCATGTAGAAGTGCTTCAACAACCATTAAGGACAGCCCGTCGTGGGCTGGCATTCTGATTAAACCGCGAACCTTTCGATACACGTTTGGCATTTCGTAATATGGAACATACCCTAGATATTCTACATTTTTCTTTTTTTTACACTTTGTTCCATCGTTTCCCACTATTAAGAATTTAACTTCTGGAAATTCGTCAGCAAGCTTATCAACTATATCTCCACCGTAAAAACTGTATCTCTTTTCGGGCAAATAGGCGAGTAAAGCCTGCTCGTTGGGTAGAGGCAGTACGCTTGGTTTGAGATTAGGGACTGTAGGGACAACTTTGCTTTTTACATCCATAATTGCGAGTTCTTTGCCGAGCCAATAGGCATCGGCAGTATGTCGATCAACAAAATTCTTAGTGATTTTATTTAATATCTGCATTTTTCTTTTTGTTAAAAGACCTAGAACATCTGAGCCAGCCCAGTGGACTATGATTTTTTTCCTTGCAAGTTTAAGGAGCGGGAGTAGAAATAGGCTTCGGATTTTGATGGTCGGAGAGTATATAAAGTGTATAATGTTGAAGTTTTTTAATTTTAAAATAGAGCTTATACCACCAATTTGAGCATTTAAGCCGTGCTTGTTAAGCCAATAGGCGGTTATCCTAGATATATGGGGAAGCCCGTGGATCAATACTTTGGTTTCGGATGTTGTCATGACTGTAGTCCCTTTTACATTTTTTTAATACTTACTAACCAAAATTTTCACTTAAATCTTTTTAGTTTCTAAATGAATTTTAGCCTTAGATCACCTCAACCAAGACATAGATTTCAATTCCAAAATAATTAGAATTAATAGACAGAGACCCGCATCATATTTGCTTACATATCTCCCATTATTGCTCTGTAACAACAATTTTCCTATCAACAGGCGATAAGCACAATATTATATTATCTCAAGACAATTAAAATGAAATGGATAGAGGAAGACTGTAAAGAAAGTGTCTTCTTCTATATATAGGGGTATAATCTTACATTGAAAAAGATTCTGGTATTAAAAACAGTTAGGGAAAGTGTGCTTGCTTTTACTATTTGAAATATAATGGAAGGAAAGTTCATAAAAGACTATAGAAACATAACATGGAATTCAAGATTATAAGTTCTACTAGTGGTGACATGCGAAGGAACTGGATGTATCCTAATATTCCGACAAATATCTCCACTTGGACTATTTTCGAGCAAATCGTGAAAAAAGCTTTAGGAAAATATAAACCATTTTTCCCAAGTAAGGTATATCTTTGAAAACCTGTTCTAAAAATATAATTTCTTTCTCCCTTATAACGCCAAAAATTATAACACAGAACAAAATCAAAGCATAGAATGTAATTGCCGTAAGGGCTATCCCCATTAAAATGTTAAAAATACTATAGTCCCGTATGTGGATAAGAGATAAAGTTACAACTGCAGCAAAGAGCGAGGCAACGTATACCTTAAAAATTTGTCCCGTTGGAAATTTTATGTTATATTTCTTTTGAATCCGTTTTAACATAAAAATAGACGACAGAATAGTAGATATCCAAGTAGCAATTATTAGACCGGGTATATCGTAGATTGGTACCAGTATGGTAGCTATCAATGCTCCGAGTGTAGAAGATAAAATGTCTAACTTTGCAACAATCTTTGTTTCGCCAATACCGGAAAGTAAATTTCTGGAAACTACATGTCCTAACCCGTAGAATAACCATCTAATACATAAAAGTTGAAAATAGAACCAGGCCAACTCATATTTTGGGCCTACGAGGAGGTAAACTAATGGTTTCGCAAGTATTATGGCAATTGTGGCGGTGGGCACTATTAAGAGTGTCGAATAAATCACTGAATATCTATATAAACGATTTACGGTTTTAAATTGTGTTTTGATATCCATCTTGGAAAATGCTGGAAACAATATGGTCATGATGGGCATAGACAAAAAACCTATAAACATAGAAACCCTACTTGCAACTCCATAATTACCCACGTTGCTTGAAGTTGAAAAAACACCGATTAATATACTATAATAATGACCAATGCCGGTAGTAATTATTCCACCGAGAGAAAGGGGAAAACCGTAGCGTAACATATCTTTTAAAGTTTCCAAATAAGTTTTACTACTCCTATTCATATGCAAGAAGAATTTAAGAAGCTTAAAAATGCTTATCAAGGCAACTAAAATAAGTGAGATAGTATAACCTAACACAACGCCCACAGCTCGATAACCCAAAATTACAAATAAGGGAGCCAATATGGCTCTAAGTAATTCACTTGCAACAATCATATACGAATTACATCTTGTTCTCCCTAGACCAAGAAATGCATTCCACCCAACTCCATAAAGAGCATAA
>CAZSVW010000128.1:0-3428 GCA_964610485.1 Candidatus Hydrothermarchaeota archaeon
ATTGGAATAGGTATGATTTTGCTTTTGAAGCAAATTCAACCTGTGGCTGGTCTTTTTATCAAAGATTTGGCTTTGTTTGTTTTTCCTTCCACTTTAGCCTTGGCTCTGCTGTTTGAATTTTCTAAGAGCAGAATAACCAAAAAAGCCCCATTTTTGATCGTTTTGTTTGCACTCTTTGCGATAATAGTTTTGGCCTTTACTCCGGAAATTGTTAAGAAGCTTATAGGGGGATATGGACTAGTAAGACCAAAAACGGGTACATTAGCTACTACTGCAGAGCTTCAACCGTTAAACATAGAACTGCTGTGGGAGAAGTTCAACCTGCTTACAATCGCCTTTGTCGTGGGTTTGGTACCGTTCCTTAAAAACTTCAAATTTGAAAAAGAGAAAATTTTCCTCGTATCTTGGCTATTGGCGAGCATTTTTATACTTTATGGCGGGGTAAGATATACTTTCATTGCATCTCCTGCTATAGCGGTAATTTCGGCATTGGTTTTTGAATTTCCAGAAATTAAAATTGAAAAGAAGTATATCATGATATTTTTCTCGCTTGCGATCTTCTTTTCCTCCATTCTGTGCTTGGAATATGTAGAAGGGGTCAAACCGGAGTTCAACGAATACTGGGAGGATGCGATGCTTTGGCTGAAGGATAATACTCCAGAGGATTCGGTTGTACTTTCATGGTGGGACTATGGGTATTGGATTCAGTGCATGTCTGAAAGGAGAACGGTTATAGACCCCGCACAGGACTTGTTTAGGATAAAAGAAGTAGCTCAAATGCTCATGTCAAGCGATGAAGGGGAAGTGAGGCAAATTTTGGAGAAGTATCGGGTAGATTATCTTTTAATTCCCACGGAAATGATAGGGCAAATGAACAATATAAACTATATACTCGGGAGACCCAAAGTTAATTACCTGCTGTTCCCCTACGAGGGCAAAACCTCGATTGATTCCACTCCAACGGATATCTATGGTAATGTTGTTGTGTATAATTTAGAGGACGGAGACAAGATAATAACGATTAGGGTAAAAAATAAGCTTTATGCAATTAAAAATGCATACTGGAGAAAAAATGGAAGGTTGGTTGAAAGAGAATACACCGAGTCCAATCTGCCTTTCTTTGACGGGGCTATCTATGTTGGAGAGGATATCTACATATCAAGAATAAATTATTCAAGGATATGCATATACATTCCGCCCTCTCTTTTGAAAACATTGCTTACTAATGCTCTCTTCTTCGATTGTAAGGATTTCTCCCACCTGAGCTTGGTTTATAAAAATCCCGAAATCAGAATTTATAGAGTCGGTTGAGGAGGTTTGGCTGATTGAAAATATTCGCGGTGATCCCCGCTTACAACGAAGAAAAGACAATATGCGAAGTTGTGGAGAGAACCAAAAAATTTGTTGATAGAGTGATCGTGGTAGATGACGGTTCGGTAGATTCCACAGCTTCGCTGGCTTCTAAAGTTGGGGCCACTGTTTTGAAGCACAGAATAAACCTCGGAGTTGGCGCTGCTTTGAAGACGGGTTTCATTTATTCAAAAGAGAAATGCGATGCGATAGTCACACTGGATGCAGATGCTCAGCACAACCCCGAGGAGATACCCAAGCTGCTTAAAGCTCTAAATGATTCGGAAATAGTATTAGGTTCTAGGGATTTCAGATGCATGCCCTTTCATAAAAAAATCGGGAATTATATAATAAATCTCCTGAGCTTTTTGTTGTTCGGAATAAGACTTTCAGACACTCAGACCGGGTTTAGAGCAATTAAGGTCGGGGCATACGATACAATAGAGTGGAAATCCCGCGATTATTCGGCCCTCTTAGAAATGCTTGTGAACGCAAAAAAACGCAAAGTTAAAGTTAAAGAGGTGAAAGTTTCTACTATTTACAACGATATATATAAGGGGACAACTCTAGTCGATGGAGTAAAAATTCTCATTAATATGCTATGCTGGAGGTTCATAAGATGATTTTCCCTCAGATTTTGGGAATCGGCTTTTCTTTGATGATGCTCTATCTGACCTTTATCTACTATAGGAGGGGAGAATTTTTACCGAAAGATTTCATGGTTTGGAGCATCGTATGGATTTCTTTTATGATTGTGGTAATCTTTCATAGGAAATTTAGTCTTTTATTGAAACCTTTATCCTTTGTTAGACTGATGGATATGCTTATGGTATTTGCTTTCATGTTTTTAACAGCTTTGTCTTTCTATTTGCATGCCTTGGTTAGAGAAAATCAGAATAAGATAGAGGAATTAACTAGAGAAATGGCTATAAGGGAAAAAAGATGAAGATACTCTTTGTTTACGAGTATTACTATCCCCATGTGGGAGGGGCAGAAGTTCTACTTCAAAGCCTTGCAGAGGGTTTAGTTGAGTTGGGGCATGAATGTAAGGTAGTTACATTGAAGCTCTCCAATACTAAAAGCTATGAGCTTTTAAATGGGGTTGAGATCTATAGGGTAAAAGCCTTTAACAGAACCCTATTCACCTTCCTTTCACTACCGAAGATAATAAGGTTAGCTTCTGAGTGCGATATAGTACATACATTTACTTACAATGCCGCCTTTCCAGCTTTTATAGCCGCAAGATTACTGGGGAAGCGTTGCGTTATCACCGTTCATGAAGTTCTGAATGAGCTATGGAAAGAGCTGGGATTGATTGGAGGTGTATATTCCCTTTTAGAAAGATTAATCCTCAAACTACCCTTTGATGCGTTTGTTGCACCTTCGATCTATACCAAGAGAAGGATTCCAAAGAAAGCTTTTGTTGTATACCCGGGAGTGGATGAAAAATTTAAACCTCTCAAAAGCGATTTCAAGAGCAAGCTTGGATTAGAGGGGTGTTTTTTGTGCTTGGCATACGGGAGACCGGGTTTCACAAAGGGTTTTGAGTATCTCGTAAGGGCCGTCCAGCATGTGGATATAGAGAGATTCAAGCTCTTATTGCTCCTGGCAAGAGAGCCAGCCATGGGCTATAGAAAAATACTAGAACTAGTGAAAGACCTTGAGCTGGAAAGGAAAATCCTCATTTTAGAAGAGATACCCAGAGAAGAGCTCCCAAAATTAGTCGCGGCATGCGATTGTGTGGTTGTGCCGTCGCTCTCCGAGGGTTTTGGATTTACTGCCGCAGAGTCGTGTGCAATGGGAAAAATTGTTCTGGCGAGTAGAACTGGAGCACTTCCAGAAGTCGTTTCGGGGAAGTATATCTTTTTTGAGCCCCGCAATGAGAGGGCCATAGCTCGGGCTATATCTAAAGCTTACAGGGGAGAGATAGAGAGGAGGGGAAAAAGGAGATTTTCCATTGAAAGGATGGCTGAGGAGTATTTGGATATTTATACATCCATACTGAAACAACGTTCATCTGTTTAGAGAAACGAAAGAAATAAGAATTAGGAAAAGATTTTTAGAAAACCAATTCCAAT
>CAZSVW010000129.1:0-3425 GCA_964610485.1 Candidatus Hydrothermarchaeota archaeon
AGAAACTCTAAAAGCTTTTCTCCTATGCTCTCAAAACGCTCTACTTCGAGAGCAAGCTTCATTCTTTCCATTGAACCAAAAAGGTTTGCTACAATGGGTATGTCATAGCCTTTAACGTTCTCAAACAGCAGAGCGGGACCATTAGCTTTCACAACTCTATCAAGTATCTCTGTGATTTCAAGCTCTGCACTGACCTGCGTTTTCACCCTCCTTAGCATTCCTTTATCTTCCAGAACATTAATAAACTCTCTCAAATCTTCATAGGGCATGGGTAATGATTTTCCAACTTAGTATAAAAACTTTTTAAGTTAAGTTCCGAGTTAGAAAAAAATAAAATCAAGGTTTCTTGCTGTTCGTGCTCCCGTTCCACTGGTTTTTTGATTCGAGTATTCCGTGTTTTTCTCTAAAACATGTTCCATTAGAAACAGAGAGTTTTGCTTTCCATAGTAAGGGATATCAAATCGTAAGCCGTGGCGAATTTTGCATTCTCTAACAGGTCTTCCTCTTTTATTCCTCTGTTTTTGGCACATGGAGTGCATACTAGTATAGGGACCCCCTTCTCTACCAGATACTGGAGGTAAGCTTTAAGTTCGTCCCCTGTTGGAGCTTTTATGTTTTCTACTGCGTTTATATCTTTTTTTGCCAATAAAACCGCATCATCTACTAAGAACATTGTGATATCAATATTTTTTTCTTTAGCTACTTTTGCCATTTGAAAAGCTCTTGTAGCTTTTGTTGGATTATCCAGTCCGTGATTTAAAACTATCAACAACTTCTCCATTTTTCCACCCCAGTTAAATTATTATATTTATATTATTTTTAAAATTTAAATTCTATTTTTTAACTCTGGTCCTATAAAGATGTTCCATAAACATCAGCTGGTCTTTGAACTCATCTCTTAATCCGCACTCTTCTATTATCTTCAATCTTATTTTATCTACCTCGTTTAGGTCGCCACAGACTTGTTTCCATGCTAAAGAGGGAAGGAGGATTATATCCACGTTTTCTACATGCTCTCCATGCTTTGCTACTACGGTTATGGCTTTTTTCCCTTTCAGGTATTCAAATTCTGTTTTTAGTTTTTCTCCTTTTTCATTCACATAACAATATTTCTCTAAGTCAAACTTTACATGCTCAGGGCTCATAGGGTTCATCACTCCTCAGGGTCTCAATTCTCATCATCGCAGTTAGGTTTGGTAAGTTTCACATTTGCCATCATTTCCAAAATTTCGAGCACTGCTTTTTTTGGATTTGTTGAACAATAGACGCTCCTACCTACAATCTCAAAGTCAGCGCCAGCGGAAATTGCACTACCCGGTTTTGCCCCTTGGGATTTTATCCCGGGTGAAATTATTGTGAGTTCTCCAACTATCTTTCTTAGCTTCCTTATCTGTTCTACTCTGGTTGCAGGTGCTACAATCCCATATGCATACTTTTTGGCTAACATTGCAATTTTCTTACTCTCTTTAGAAATAAAATCCAATGCACCAGGATGCGACATATCCGCCACCACGAATATTCTCGCAACTTCCGAACATGCTCTGATTACATCTTCTCCAACGAATCCATGTACTATGACAAAATTAGCACCATTATCAATTGCAAGTTTGCATATCTTCTTACTTATCTCTGGAATATCTGCAACCTTGAAGTCCGCTATTACTGGCTTGGAGTATAGGGAAATTTCTTTGAGTATGCCTATTCCGCACGCCAAGACGGTTGGATAACCCACTTTTATTGCATCAACATATCTCGATACACTCTGACATATTTGGTGAGCTCTCTCTTTTTCTTCTACATCCAATGCTAGTATTACTCCTGTTTTTCTTTTTATTTCCATTTTTTCTTAATCAATCTAAAATCTCTAAGTTTTTCCTCTAACTTTATTATTTTAGAATCTATATCTTCTATTTTCTTTTCTATTTCCTCTTTAAGTTTTTTGTATTCTTTCCTATCTATCTCCTTTTCCATTAATTTATTTTTAATTTCCTCTATTTTTTGTTGGTACCTTTCTTTTTCTCTTCTTAACCTTAATATTTCACCAGCTATTTCTTTAGTTTTCTTTGCAATTTCTATTTTCTTATCAAAGCTCTCGAATTTTCCGTATTTTAGGTTAGAAATGCTAGAATAGCTTCTTACACTGCTTCTCTCTTCTCTTTCTCTATTTCTGTATGCGACCACTATTAGAAAGAAAACAACTAAAATAGCAAAAAGGGCATAGTAAACATTAAATTTTAATTTTCCTTTCCCCCCCTCTTTCTGTGGTATTTGCTGAATTATAATTTTTGGTTTGGACATGTTTGCACTACTCAAATTTCTTATTCTTTCTTCAAGTTTTTTCTGTATTTCAAAATTTATTTGGTCTTTTGCAAGTTTTGCATATCTAGAAGCAAGAGTTGCATGTTCTCTAGAGGAATTTGCCAATGAATAAGACAAATAGTAGTTTTTGTATACTTTAAGGCTTATTTGAGCAATTTTTACTTCTTTTTTTGCAATTTCCAGATTTTTAATAGAATAATTCAAATAATTTTCAGATTCAGTGAGATTACATCCGAAATTTTTGGATTTTTTCAAAGTAAGGTTAGCATCATCTATACTATATTCTGCTTCTGATATTTTTTCTTGCGCCGCTCTAATTTCGCTAATCGCCATCTCCCTATATCTTGCATATCCTATCTCAACCGGAAAGCCGTCTTCAATTAAGGTTAGGTTATCAAAAATGGTAAGGTGATAAGTTAGAATTTCTTTTTCTCCCTCCCTTTCAGGATTTGCGGTTGGCGAAATTTTTCCAAAGTAATATTCCCTAGGTGTTATGAATTTTATTGTCGCAGAGTGCACATCCCACGGGTATTTCCCCAGTGCAAGTCCCTTGAACAAGAAGAGGTTCCCTTCAGAAGAGAGCATATCGCTTCTTCTGTATCTCAGGTGAACTGTTTGGAATGTACCTTTATTTATAAAAAGATTTAGGAATATAGTTGTGGAAGGCGTTGATATAATCTCATATTTCACTCCTTCTATCTCTATCTCCTTTGCATCGCCCCGTGTTAAACTCACTTTTCCTTCAAACGTAAAGGGATCTCCATAGTTTCCAAATACGATCGTCTCTTCCACTAGGAAATCCTCTTCCCCAAGCCAATATGTGATGTTGTGTTCTCTAACATATATTCCATAAGCGTGAGAAATAGGCAACACAAAATATGAGATAGAAATGAAAAATGTTATTATTAAAAATTTTTTCATAGTTACCTTAATTAAAAATTCACAGTAAAAAGACTTTCCATCCCGGCGTAGCTCAGCCTGGTAGAGCGGTCGGCTGTAGACCGACTGGTCGCTGGTTCAAATCCGGCCGCCGGGACTCACACTATCTACTTTAAAAGCTCTAAAAACTTCTCTCTACTTATTTTTAGATATTCTATATCTCGCGA
>CAZSVW010000130.1:0-3373 GCA_964610485.1 Candidatus Hydrothermarchaeota archaeon
TTGCAAGCCCGCAAATCTCTGCGTTTAGTCCTTCCTTGACTATTTTTGAAACGGCCTCTTTCTCGCCCTTGGAAGATATTGGAAACCCGGCTTCTATTATATCTATCCCAAGCTTGTCAAGCTGTCTTGCTAAGGTAATTTTCTCCTCGACAGAAAGAGAAACTCCGGGAGTTTGTTCTCCATCTCTCAGCGTGGTGTCAAAAATCTTTACCTCTTTTGGCAAATTCGGGTTTTTCTCAACATAAAACGTAATCCCGCCCTACCATTTTTCGACCTCCGCTTTTATTCTAGAATGTAACCTTTTCAAATTTTTTTGTTTTCATTTACTTCTCCTATCTTCTTTAAATTATCGGAGATGTCATTTAAATCCATTTCCAAGGTCAAAAGCCTCTCTTTTACCTTTTTTATTTTTTCATATATCTCAGCCATCTTAGTGGAGTATTCCCCTCTATTTTTTAGTATCTTCCCAAGCTGGTATAGGTATCTTATTCTTTCCGATTTTCTTATACCTGAGAGTATAATACAAACTTCAAAATTTTCTTTTTTGGGAGAAGGAATATCCCCCCCTCTAACTTCCATGCAGTTTAAATTTTTTTCTAACCATAACCTCGCGGGAATACTTCCAAGAAAATTCATATATCTTTTTGGTCCAGAAACAATTACCAATGCTTTCTTTGAGTCTTTAGCATCAAACGTGAATAGCGTATTTGTAATAGCTTCGGCAGTTAAAGCTACGATTAATTCTGGTTTGTCAATTTCTCTTTTACTGAAAGGCTGAAGGTTTATTTCATGAACTCCCAAACCAACAGAGGCTACACCTTCTAATGTGTTTATTACATCTTGCACTCCGAGTACATTACTACCCAGAGCTGAAGCGTACTCTCCAACCTCAAAAATATTCTGGAAATAATTGTAGATTTTAGTGTTTATCTTATTTAGTGATATAAGTAGTCCCATCCTCCCTTTTAGTAAATCATTGTCAACAGGCAATACCGAGTCGGCTTCCCTAGCTATATCCTTAAAGCAGCTTGCAAAATTTATTATAAGTTTCTCCGGGTCTTCCTCAGAAGGTAGAATTCCCACATGATACACGGGCTCTGTGTAGCTTTTTTTTAGCTCTTCTATTAAAACACTCACCCCTCCTCCCGTTCCACCCCCCAATGAAGAAAAAATGAAAAAACAATCAAAATCTTTTTTAACATCATCTATAAACTCTACGATTCTATATCTTTCTCCGTCAAATATTTCCCTCCCAAGTTGCGGATTTCTCCCCGTACCATTACCGTCTACACTTTTTTCTCCGATCAATAGCCTATTTCGAGTTTTAAAGTAATTTAGAGTAAGTTTATCTGTATCTAGCAGTATTCCTTGGTGTTCGTCTAGAAAAAGATCAGCAATCTTACATCCAGCCTTACCTACGCCTATTATGAATGGTTTCAATTTTTACCCTAGCTCCTGTCTCTTTTTTCTGAGTAGGAGTATCAGAATAGCCAATATAACGATCCCAGCAGGTATTATTTTTTTAGTTTTTTCTTTTTGTTCATGTTTTTTCTTTAAAGTGTTAGCTTCTTTGATAACGTCATCCAGAATCTCAATTGCGGCTTCTGCATTTTGCAACGCCAAATCTGCTTCACCTCGGTCATGTAGTTCTCTAGCAGTATCTAGCAGTTCTCTGGCGTTTGACAGTTTTTTCTCGAGAGAAGATACTTCTATTCCTTTTTCTTTTAGATAATCTACAAGTTGCTTAGCTTGGTTGAATTCTTGCTCTCCACTATTTATCTCAGCTAATGCTTGACTGATTAATGTTGTAGTTACCTTAAGAGGAACAGAAAGAACATCTTGGTATTCTTTACGCTCTCCATATTCCACATATACTCTCACTACAGCTACATTGATGGGGGTTAACTTTTCTACCGAGGGGGCATTTCCCTTTAAAGAGATGTTTATAGTCTTTACATTTGGTGGTATATCAAATTCTATCTCTTTTTCTTGAATGAATGTTTTACTTTGACCGTCAAAGTCGACCTTGACTATTGGTTCGTCTATTCCTATTGAGAGGTTGAGTCTCGCAAGGTCTGGTTGATACTCTGATGCGACTAGGTTAATATCTGCAGCTATTGGTTGTCCCATTTCTACAAGATTACTTGGGGTTACGATGTAGTTTCCTGATAGGAATTTAATTTCTTGGGCAGTGCATACGTTCATTCCCACTCCCACTACAATCAATAACAATATCCAATACTTTTTCATCCCAAAACCTCCTCTACATTAGTGGTTCTATTTCGCTCAAAAGTTCTTCAAGTTCAGATTTTTTCTCTTTTTTTTCTCTTGCGAGGATTTCATCCATATATTTCTTTCCCATATCTTTTAGACCAGTTATTATTGCTCCTAGGTTTATATATTTTAGTCCCGGTTCATCTTTGAAATTTATATGGAGCTTTGCATTATATCTTTCACTGCACCATTTTCTTGCATAGCTTTCTCCATATACCCTGTCCAAGTCTCCATAAATGAGTAAGTATATTTTCTCCATTTCTTCAATGTTTACGTATATATAATCTCTAAGCATCTTTTCTAACATATCTTTGATTGAAGCTTTTTCTTCCTGAACTCGCATGTAACCCACGGTTGCCACTTCGCCCTTCACTATTTTCAAAATTTCTACAGGCTCTATTATGTTGAAAAAGTTCAACAACATTTTATTGATTATGGTATGACTTGAAATTATATCTTCTCCTCTATTTGTTAATGTGTTAATGTCTAAAATTATCCTCCCATCCACGCTCTTAATAATTCTCTCTAAGTTTAGAATAGCATTTTTTATATACAACGTTCCTTCAGTTTTAGATGGAAAGAAGAGCACTCCAATCAAAGGAACTCCGTAAGTTTTTTTAATTTTTTCTGCAATAATTGGAAAACCACCAGTTCCAGTCCCTCCGCCCAATCCGGCAATCAAAAAGAAAACTTCAGGTTTCTCAGTATTCACCTTTCTGATGGCGTTCATCGCGAGTTCAAGTTCTTCTACCATTATTGTTTCTCCGAGCTTTACATCTCCTCCAGTTCCGTGACCTTTCGCCCTGCTGCTTCCTATCAATACTCTATTTTCTGGAGGTATTGAGTTGAGTTTAGTAATAGCTTCAGAGGTATCTATCGCAACTCCTCTAATGAAATTTTCTCCTTTAAATACCAACTTGCTTATTATACTGCTCAAAAAATCCTTCCTATAGAAAGTTTCAACTACCTTACAACCAGCGCCGCCTATGCCTACTAGGGATAGCATTTAGAGACCCTCAATTTCTCCTAGTAGAGCCTCTAAATCTTTTTCTTTAGCAGGTTCTTGGGAGATTTTTTCTTGGACAATTTTTGCTCTCTG
>CAZSVW010000131.1:0-3309 GCA_964610485.1 Candidatus Hydrothermarchaeota archaeon
CACAACAGAAAAATAATTCCAAATGCCAAGATTATCCATCCCGCATATACTAATTCCGCCAAATTAGCAGAATTGTAAAGAAAAATTGTAGATATTATCAATACTACATATAAACCAACATATACCACATGCCCTATCAAGTGACCAATATTTTTATTACTCATATTCCATTCCTCCTTATTTTTAATTTGGGTTCGATTTCATGTTGCCGAAAGCAAGTAGTCGCTTGCCCCCAGCTTGGTACCTTTCGATTTATTCGTCCCTTTCCTACTTTCTCGAGATACATCCTTTGGTTTTTATCCATGTCTTTTACAAACTCATTCCGTTATTTCTTTTAGTTTTTCATACAATTCTTTGTTATCAGACGTCCTTATCATCCCTTTTTTATGGTGAAAATGAGCGAATAGATATATTGTTCTCTCGTTGTTTTCTGATCGATATTTTATTCTTAATGGTTTGTTCCATGGCCATGCTCTCTCTTCTCTTCCTTTGAAAACTTCATCGAAACCGTAATGCACATCTGTTATATTTTTTAGGGGGATTTTCAGTTGGAATTTCTTATTCTCTTTTACATCTTTTCCCTTGAAAATTAACTCTTCATCGCTAAGCTCTAGAATACCTTCGTATCTATGTAAAGGTTTAAAGCCAGAAGTATGTGCCTTTAACCAGTCTAACCAACTTCTGTGTTTTATATCTTCCTCAAACGCCATTAATGAATTTTCCCACTTCATTTTTCCACCTCCTTTTAGTTCAACATCTTTTAACTTTCCAGCTGACATCGAAACTCCCTCCGGCGTTCTCTCCTCTAATAACAACCTTATGCCATCCGCTCTGATTAGCCTTTATCTTCACACTGCTCGCAAAACTCTTCTCAAATCGATGCTTCCATAAAACATCTCCAGACGGGTCTCTAACCTCTATTTCGATGCTACCCTTATCGACAGTAATACTGTAATTCAACAGGAGGCAATCGCCAGCCTCAGCTTTAATCATCCTTTTTTCTGTGCCCGTAAACGTGCTGTAGCTGCATTTTACGCTGTCCAGATCGCTGAACTCAACCCATCCAATCTTGGTCTCGGAATTTTCTATTACGAAAGTTCTTACGTCTGCAAATCCCAGAATTAACACAGAAATTAAAGCCAAAACAAACTTTTTCCTCAAACGACCACCTCCTCCAGTCTCCTCCTTGGTGTATGCTTTGTTTTTGCTTTCGCTTTTGCATAACCAATTCTGAAAAGCAATTGCGGAAGCTCTGCCATTTTCAGCAAGTTCTGCAGTTCTCTGCGCGGCAATTGCTTTGTAAAATCCGCATAGACTTCAATGTTATTTCCTTTTATTGAGAACTTCCAGGGCTGCGTGTTGTGGGAGCTTGGAGCCAATATCGCGTAGTTGAGCAGAAATCTCATCTTTTCCTCGATTTCACCCATCTCTGGGAAGTTTTCCTCCTTAATTTTCCAGGCATCGCCCATCATATTTCGCCCGCTCATACTCCAGCCTCAAAACTAACTTTGTCGACAACTCTCCTACCCCTTGGGTCTTTAATTATGAAGGCGAGATTGTATCTGCCCCCCTCAACTCCGTAAATCGTGCCAGAAATCTTGGCTAAAGAGCATTTGTCCTCCCTGAGAAGTATGATGTAAAGATTATTTCCCTCTCTTGCACACTCAACCTTTGAACCGTTACTGTAGCGTGTTAGCAATTCAAAGTTTAGCTCACATTGCTTACGCGGTACTCCTAAATTTTTGCTGCACGACTTACATCCAAACTCGATCCCGCTTATCCTGTCTTCTGTTGTATCAAAACCTCTTTCTTCGTATCTTATTTCATATTTGAAGTTCCCTGAATACCGGGAATAGGCTGGATAAAGATAAGCAAATGCTGCTGTTGCTGTAAGTAATGCCAAGATTACAATTGTTTTTCTACCCATTTCTCGTCACCTCTTCGCTTCTAACTCCTCTGTAGAAAATGGCATCTGTTTCATTGCCCCCCACGCACAACCTTTGTTGATGCATGCATCTCATCCAGAAGCGTTCCGTCCAGGGTGAAGATTTCTACATGGTATTCAATGTATGAGCTTTCATTTGCAGGAAAACTGAAGGTAATAGGATTTTCATCGCTTATGCTGGAGAACACTTCATCCCCGCATATCACGGGCTCGTCGTTTTCCCTGAAAAGATAGATTACCTCGTAATCTCCCTTTTTCGTGGGAATCAGTTCTAAAACGAAACGGTCATGGTATCTGTCTATGTTTTCTTCGAAATCGACTAAACCCGCTGATACAGATGATTTAACTGGGGGTAAGATTTTTACCTTTCTTTTCCCATCTTCCATCCAATCAACCTTTATTTTCACTTTAACCGAACACTTTGGAATAGTTTTTTCCCTGAGATATTCGGCGTTTATATCTACGTGCTCACCAGGCAGTAAGCTTCTCTTCATCTCTATGGGTTCTTCAACAATTTTGCAATGAGCTTCATCTATGAAGAGTGCGGAAATGGCTATGGTTCCCGTCTCCTTATTTCCGCAATTCCATATAGTTCCATTAACTTCCACCTTCTCCATTCCAGACTCTCCCAAACCCTGAGTTACAACGTAATGGTAGGCAAAGTCGGCTTTGAATGGCTTGGCCTTGGAATCTCCAATTCCGATCCAGGCGACGGCCAAGATCGCTGCCACAAGCGCAATTCCTGCAATTTTCAAAATTTTTTTCATATATTCGTCACCTTCCTCGAACATTGTTCGGATTTTTTTGTTTATACCGAATAATTTTCGGTCATCGTATAAATACTTTTCGGTATAAAATTCTGAATTTTTAATTTTTAGAAAATTATATACGAAAAGTTTAAATATTTTGAAAATATTTTTTATAAATATGGACGAAATTGATAAAAAAATTCTTGAGATACTGCAGCATAACGATAAAGTACCCTATTATCAGATAGGAAAGAAACTAAACATAGGTGCAAGTACTGTTTATTCTAGGGTAAAAAAGATGGTAGAAAAGGGAATAATTAAGAGTTTTTCTGCAATTGTAGAGCCCGAAACGGTAGGCTACAATACCATTGCATGGATTGGTCTATCGGTAAATCCAAGAAAAACAGAAAAAGTGGCTAAAAAGCTCGCGAGCTATGATGAGGTTCAGGTGATAGCTTCTTCTTCGGGCGACCACGACATCGTGCTCCAAGTTATAGCTAGGAATGAAAAGGAGCTATGGAAATTCATAAAAGAAAAGATAAAAACTATAGACGGTGTTGAAAAAGACATACATGTATCTACGTTTATCGAACTTTATAAAAGAACAAATGTTGT
>CAZSVW010000132.1:0-3160 GCA_964610485.1 Candidatus Hydrothermarchaeota archaeon
TCAACCTTTCCTCCTGGAGTTTTTCTAAATCTTCTCTTTTCATTTGTTCTACTTCGGGTTCAAAAAACACTTCTATACCTCCTTTCTTAAATCCAAAATTCTTTTGGCTTTACCTTTGCTTCTCGGTATGCTCATCGGCTCAACCAACTGGACTTTTACGCTTATATCTAATGCACTTTTGAGTTCCTTTTCTACTTTGTTTTTCAGATTGATGAGGTCTTCCCTTTCCCCTTTAAACGCCCTTTCTGTGACCTCAACCCTAACCAAAAGCTTATCCAGAATGTCTCTATCCACTATTATTTGATAATTCTCTCCAACCTCTGGAATCTGCATTAACACATGCTCTATCTGAGATGGAAATACATTGACCCCTCTTATTATGAGCATGTCATCTGTTCTGCCCCTGATTCTTGCAATTTTTACGTGGGTCCTTCCACATGAGCATTCATCGGGGTATATAACGGATATATCCCTAGTCCTATATCTGAGTAGAGGCATGGCTTCTTTCATTAGTGTGGTGAATACGAGCTCGCCTTCTTTTCCCTCGTCTAGCCTTTCTCCAGTCTCGGGATCAACAACCTCAACAAGAAAATGGTCGCTCCATACGTGCAAGCCATTTTTTTCCTCGCATTCTACAGATACCCCCGGACCGCACAGCTCGGATAATCCATAATTATCGAAGGCTTCAATTTCAAAGGCATTTTCAATTTTCTTCCGCGTCGCCTCGCTCCAAGGTTCTGCACCAAAGATGCCTATCCGAAGCTTGAGTTTTCTTACATCTATGCCCATCTCTTTTTCTGCATATTCTGCAAGATAGAGGGCATAAGAAGGTGTTGAGGAAAATGCAGTTACTTCAAGGTCTCTCATTGTTAATATTTGCTTTTTGGTATTCCCCACACCACTTGGTATTACCGCAGCACCTATTTTCTCTGCCCCATAGTGAAATCCCAACCCTCCGGTAAAGAATGCATAGTTATATATTAATTGCATTGTATCTTCCTTGGTTATTCCGACACACGTTAATACTCTGGCCATGAGCTCTGCCCAGTTTTCTATGTCTCGCTTAGTATATGCCACGATTGTCGGTTTACCCGTTGTACCGGAACTGGCATGGAATCTAACAATTTTACTTCTCGGTACCGCTATCATCCCAAAAGGGTAATGCTCTCTCAGGTCATCCTTTGTAGTGAACGGCAGCTTCCCTATGTCATCTAATCCCCTGATATCATCGGGTTCCAATCCCTTCTCCTTAAACTTTCTCCTGTAGAAAGGGACATTTTCATAGCAATATCTCACTATCTTCCTCAACCTTTCCTCCTGGAGTTTTTCTAAATCTTCTCTTTTCATTTGTTCTACTTCTTTATCCCAGTACATTTCCCAACGCCATGTTAGAGAATATCTAACATGTACAGAAAATTTTATATATGAGTTCTTTAGAACCATGTTAGACATTGTCTAACAAACAAAAAAAAGGAGGTGGAAGAATAATGAGGAAAGCCGTCATACTGATGCTATCAGCTATGATAATATTTGCAGGCTGTGTGTCCAAGCCCGCAGAAGAGAAAAAAGTACCGGCAGAGATAAGGATAGGGTTGGTAGCTCCTCTAACTGGAGCAGCCTCAACTACGGGAACTGATATGTGGCAAGCTGCAGAACTTGCAGTAGAAGAAATCAATGCTCGGGGAGGAGTATTCGTTAAAGAGTATAACAAAAAACTACCAATTAAGCTAATAAAGGGAGATACAGAGACTTCCAGGGAATCTGGAGTAAAAGCAGTAACTAAGCTTATAACAGAAGATAAAGTAAATCTCCTCGTCGGAGGATTTTCTAGCGGAATAACCTATGCTGACCAAGTAGTTGCAGCACAGTACAAGGTTCCATTCATAATAACTGGTGCTTCTACTCCATTGGTAACGAGGAGAACAGACATAGACACTTCGTATATGTTTCACCACTGTCCAACTACCGATGATTATCCAGAAGCTACACTGCTCTTTGTCGACAAGGTAATAAGACCTAAAATAAATGAAAAGTTCGGATTTCCCGAAGATAGGAAACTTAGGTTGGCCGTACTCTATCAAGATAGTAAATACGGTCAAGGAGTGCTAGAAGGGGTAAAGAAAGCAATATCCAAACACAATTTGAATATCGAAATAGTAGCAGAAGAAAAATTTAAGATGGGAGAGACAGACTTTAGGACGGTACTGACTTCGATCAAGTCCAAGAATCCTGACGTGATATATCCAGCAGCGTTCCTCAATGAGCAAGCGCCTATAGTAATTCAGGGAAGGAGAGATGTGGGGCTAAATGTTATATACCTCTCTGTTGAGTGCAACGATGACCCAGATTACTATAAAGGAGTTGGAAAGTGGGGAGAGTTCTCTATACAAGAGAGCAGATTTAGTCCATACACCGTGCCTAAGGGGGACCTAAAAGATAAGGTGATGAAGTTTAAGCAGGCATACAAACAAAGATGGGGAAGTGAGCCAAGTATGATGGCAGCGTCTACCTATGAGGGGATATACATAGCTGCAAAAGCGATAGAAAATGCGGGTAGTTTGGATAGAGACAAAATAAAAGATGCTCTTGAAACTTTGGAGATGCCAGAGATAGTAGAGGCAATGAAGGATGGAACAATAAAATTCTCTAAAGATACCCATGAAAGCAAGTTTGAACTCTACATGCAACAACTCTTTTTCAATGAGAGCATTGGTGAGTTAAGACCCAAAATAGTATATCCAGAGCATCTGAAAGAGGTAGATTTCATATTGCCAGAGTGGTACTCTCCAGGAGAGTAACTTTTTTTTTATTTTTTTTGGAGAGTGAAAAGTTATGAATGGTTTTATACAAGTTTTGTTTTGGGGGTTATATGCCGGGTGCATTTATATTCTCTTAGCCACCGGATTAACACTAATTTTTGGGGTCATGAAAATAGTGAATTTTGCCCATGGAGAGCTGTTGATGATGGGGGCGTATGTCACATATTTTTTTGCTTATAAATTTGGATTGAACCCCTATGTTGGCATATTGGTTTCTATGGGCATACTCTCTATTGTTGGAGTTGCTGTGCAGAAGCTGTGTTTTCAGCCCATCTATGGAACAGGTAAGTTGAATGAAATTTTTCTAAGCTTGGGGTTAATCTATTTCTTTCAGAATTTAG
>CAZSVW010000133.1:0-3131 GCA_964610485.1 Candidatus Hydrothermarchaeota archaeon
AAGGCAATAGGGATAACGGTATCTCAAAGTGGAGGGATAGTTAGAGTTTTTCACCAAGGAAAAATAATCTTTACTATCGATCCAAAGAGGAAAATTTTCTTATCCTCTTAAGTCTATATTCCGATATCACTTTTTCCAATCTCTTTTTCTTTTCATTTTCTATTAGATTCTCCAAGATATCCTTCTCAACTATCCCAAACCCCCCTATCATCCGTATCTCCACTGCATGGGGAGAGATAACAATTGCTTGATTTAAAACTTCTCTAGCTAGGTGGGACATTTTTTCTAGCTCCGCTATTATAGCTTTAGGTCTAAGCCTTAAAAGCTCCTCTGCCACGCTTTTTCCTCCCCCATGGCTATCTACTATATACACCACGTCTCCTTCTTTAAATTCTCTCTTAAGCTTTTGAATTTCTTCCTTTGATAGTTTTGACAATATTTTTACAATGAAAAAACTGTCCGAAAATTCAATCAACCTTTGTCTTCTAAGTTCATTTAATTTTCTTTGTATTTTTTCTCTTAGAAGTTTTTCTTTAATCAATTTTTCACTAAGTTGTCTAATTTTCTTATTTTTAATTTCTATTTCCCTTTCTTTTCTAATTTTAAGATATACTTCATCTTTTAATTCTTCAATTTTGTGTTCCAATTCTTTAATTATCCTATCTTTCTCCAGAATCGTCCTCTTAAGCTCTTCTCTTTCCTTTTTTAATAACTCTATCTCCTCTTTTAGACTCCTTATAAGCTCCTTTTGTTTGTTATTCCGCTCTTTTTTTTCTTTATTTTTCTGATTTTTCTCTGGTTTATACTTATTAACATTATTTACTATCTTTTTCTCATTTATCTTAAATTTTCTTTCTAATTCAGGTATCTTCATCTTATATTTCCTGTAAGCTTTAATTGCTGCAGCAAGAGCATCTCTTTCATGTGCATTTGAATATGAATCCTTCGAAAAATATCGTGAAACTAAAGAATTTTTCTCATCAATGCTCAATGACTGAAATGGGGTACAAAGTAATGCATTTAAGGATGATGAAACTTTTTCAACAAATTTAGGTGCCGGCGATACATCGCTCGCTACTATGAGTACCTTCTTATATTTCATTAGAAGAGAAATCACTTTATCTAAACTGAAGTTTTTCCCACTGGTTATTTCTAGGAGTCTTCCTTTAATATCGAGAACTGCTACACCTGTAGTTGTTCCCGGGTCTATTCCGACTATTACCATCTCCTTTTCTCTACATAACGGGATAAATTTCAATTTTCTCCTATGTTTTGGTATTATTTTAACCTGAACATCCGGTCCTTTTCTCTTTTTAATTCCGTAAAGTTCACTCCTTTTGCATTCAACAAAAAAGCTGCCACGAGACAATCCGTGGTCTGCTTTAACTACCCTTAGCTTATATTTTATCCCTTTCTCTTTTAGTTTATCTTCAATTTCCCTAACAGTAAATGCCACCATTGCATGTATCCTTCTTCTATATCTATCTTGACTTTGTCCCCCCTTTCCTACGCTTCTACCTCTAGACACCACTATGTAGTACCCGCCCTCAAAAAGAGAAACTTCATATCCCACATTCTTACTCCCCAGCAGAGCACATGCTTCAGCTTCTTCCATCGAAGAAGCTTTTGCAGATAAAGGAATTCCATTTCTCCTAGCCACTATATGTAAAGGCTCCTGAACATTTAAATTTCCGTTTACCTGAATCAATTTTGTTTCTTCTGGCAAAAAAGAAAAAAATTCAAACATATTTTTTTTATTAAATAGCTCAAAAATATTGTCGCATGCGATCCTATCGGGCTTAAGCTCTTTTACTATACTCATTAATTTTGACCTAGTGACTTCATCTCGATAAACAAATCTATTTCCATCCAGAAGTACTATCGAATATTTTGGTTCTGTTTTCGAATTTATTGAACCACTTGCAATATCCACGCCTAAAATCCTCATGTACTACCCAAAACTTTAAAAATTAGTGTTAACAAAATTATTGAAAACATATTTATATGTGTTAAATCGGAGGACAGTAATATGAAGGTATTAATCTTAGGTTTAGGGCAGGCTGGAGGGAAAATAGCTGATCTATTCATAAAAGATGATAGAAAGAGCCATGTCCCCCATACTATGGAGGCTATAGCAGTTAATACAGCCCTTTCCGATTTAAAAGGTTTAAAATACATACCACAAGAGGATAGAATTCTCATAGGAGAAACTTTGGTGAAAGGGCATGGAGTGGGAGCAGACAATAAAAAAGGTGCAGAAATAGCTAAGGATGAGATAGAAATTATCTTAAATAGAGTATCAAAGTTAGACATAAGTAATTTTGATGCTTTCTTCCTCGTTGCGGGCTTGGGTGGAGGAACAGGAAGCGGTGCTATTTCCGTTGTTGCAAAGCATTTAAAAGAGGTTTACGATGAGCCAGTATATTCTATAGGAATCCTTCCTGCAGAAAATGAAGGAGACATCTATACCTTGAATGCCGCGAGGAGTCTTAAGGCTCTTTTACCTAGCTGTGATGCCACTATTTTGGTAGATAATGGCGCTTTTTTGAGAGCGGGAGAGAGCGTTAGAGAGGCTTATGATAGGATAAATGAAGAAATTGTAAAGCGTATAGGGATCCTATGCAGGTGCGGGGAGATAAAATCTAGAAAACATGTAGGGGAAATGGTAGTAGATGCATCCGAAATTATGAATACCCTAAGAGATGGAGGGATTTGCTCTATAGGATACGCATCGGAGAGAATTAAACGAGAGGGTTTCTTTACCAGACTTTTTAAAAGGAAGGAATATGAAATTGGAAAAGCTTCTAGGATTCTCTCAGTAGTTAAAAGAGCAGTAAAGGGGAGACTGTTATTGCCTTGCAATTATAGAAGTGCTAATAAGGCACTAATAGTAATTGCTGGTCCCCCTGAAGAGCTAGATAGAAAAGGAATAGAAAAAGCAAGAGAATGGCTAGAAAAGAGTATAGCTGGTACAGAAGTAAGAGGAGGGGATTATCCATTACCCAAAGAACAGTATGTTGGCTGTGTAGTTTTGCTTTCTGGAATAACCGATGCTCCTAGGGTGAAGAAGCTTCTTCAGAGAGCAAAAATTGTCCAAGAAAAAATCTCCCAAGAACCTGCTAAAGAAAAAG
>CAZSVW010000134.1:0-3101 GCA_964610485.1 Candidatus Hydrothermarchaeota archaeon
TTTTAAATTATTATTAATGTTGTGCCCATACGGATTAGCATGGGAAATTCCAAGGCGCTTGCAGTGGAACGGGATTGAAAAAAAGGAATAATATTTTCTTAAGTTTAATTTTCTAGGTTTTTTAATTTTTGTGTTTGTTGAAATTATAGAGAAGGAAATTATGACAAAATAAAAGACTTTTTCGGAGAGAAAACATGTTTCAAAATAAATTTCTCCAGCATAGAAGTTGTGGAAATTTCTGTGAGTATGGGGGGACTTATTTGAAACGTAAAAATGCTGGATTGCCGATTACAACAATCTTTGTAAAAAGGCTCTGAACAAGAAATTTTAAGCCCCGGTCGGGATTTGAACCCGAGACCTGGTGATTACGAATCACCCGCTCTTCCAGCTGAGCTACCGGGGCATTAATGTAAACTATCAAATAAAGTTACAATATTGTAACTTCGAGTTCGATTATTATTTTTGATTTCCTATTTTTAATCCTATTTATTAGCCTCCTGTCTAGATCTACGGCAGCTTTATTTGCTTTTATCATTAGTGTTCTCGGGCAAATATACTCGCTTTTTCTTATTACCATATCTGTAGGATGAGTCAAGACCAGTTTCTCGTCTCCCCTGCCTATGATTGTTTCTTTAAGATTTCCGCATCTTATTGTGCACGTTATCTTCGCTTTTTTGTTCCTTATCATGGATTTAAATTCTTCATTTAGTTCAAGGAGCCCTTTATTTGCATTTACCGCAACTATGCAATCCCCTCTTGGAGTTAGATGTTTCTCTTTTGTAATCTCTAAAGTAGTTGGATGCATGGCTGAGATATTTTCATGCCCCCATGCTATGATTCTCTCCATCCCAAAGTTTAATTAGCGAGGGAGTTTTAAATTTTTAACGATGGAGTATTATGAAAAGAGGATGAGAATGGTAGAAAATTTAGTCTACTTTGGATATTTGAGAAGTGAAAAAGTAATAAACGCGATGAAGTCGGTTCCACGCCATTTGTTTGTACCTCCGAATCTGGTGGATGAAGCTTATGAAGACCGCCCTCTACCTATAGGTGAAGGCCAAACGATTTCTGCCCCCCACATGGTTGCTATGATGTGTGAGGAGTTAGAATTGGAATCGGACCACAAGGTATTAGAGGTGGGTGGAGGTTCTGGATACCATGCATGCGTAATTTCGATGATAGCTGAAGAGGTAATTGCTATTGAGAGGATTGAGGAACTTGCAAGGAAAGCTGAAGAGAACATAAAGAAAGCGGGTTGCGGTAAAGTTAAGATAGTGATAGGAGATGGCACTAGAGGTTATCCAGACGAATCACCTTACGATAGGATTTTAGTTACCGCTGGAGCACCTTCTGTACCTCCTCCTCTTATAGAACAATTAAAGATGGGAGGTATCCTGATTATCCCGGTGGGTGGAAGATATTCCCAAAATTTAATTAAAATACGAAAAATTTCAAAAGAAAAAATTGAAAAGGAAAATTTAGGTGGAGTGGCGTTTGTTCCTTTGATCGGAGAATATGGATGGTAAATTATTGCGAAAGAAGATATGTTATCGTAGCCTCAAGATTTTCTTCGGTTAGCTCTTCAGGTACAATTTGCCCATTAAATACCACAAATGGTAGGGATATTTCTCCGTATGATGAAGCAAACTCTACATTATATTTTGTTCTCTCAAATTTTGTAGTATTGAGCATTTCTTCAAATATTTCATCCATCCCTATTTTTCTGGAGATATTAAAAAGTATCGTAATATTGCTTAAGTCTTTTCCTTCCATCATAGCCATATACATCTCTTTTCTCATTTTATCCTGCTTTTTGAAGATTTTTGAAAGTTCATATGCTTCTATTGGAAGATAAGATCTGGGCGTCGAAGGATAGCCAAGGAAATTAACTTCTAGTTTATCTCCAAATTTACTTTTAAGCGAAGACACCACACTTTCAAATTCATAGCAACTTGGGGTAAAATCAAAAAATATAATCATTTTGACTTTTCCAGGTTCGTGAATAGGAGGTTGCTGTTCTAATACTCTAAATTTTGCTTTTACTTCCTTTTTTGGTGTAATTGAAAATAAACCATAATAAATCGGCCCTAGAACAAACAAAATAATTGCGACCAATATGAAAATTAGTTTCCTATTCATAAAAAATGAGAAAAAAGATTAAAATCCTATTACTACGTCGGCTTCGGAGATTAGCTCTGCCAGTTTTGGTGGCCCAGCTAGTTCTCCATATTCTATCTCCTCTTTAGTTATACCTCTACCCTCAGCACACGAAACTCCTATGTATATTGGTACTTTTGCGTTCATGCTAAGATAGAGAAATAGGTCTTCTAATGGGGGCAATCCTGGAGCTTGAACGTTCTCTATAACTCCCTTCTTCATTAGATAGGTAGAGTCATTGTATAGCCATATTGAAACTTCCATTCCAGCTTCTTTAAGTGCTTTTGCAGTTAAAAAAGCAACTGTAGCTCTATTTGGGTCATTTGGTCCATCATTCAAAATTATTACAGCTTTTTTTGCCATATTTAGCACCTCCATTACTTCTTAGGATGATATGTTAGATAAAATTTTCGGTTCGAACGAACGGGCTCGCCGGGAGTTGAACCCGGGTATGGGGCTCCGGAGGCCCCCAGGATATCCGCTACCCCACGAGCCCTCTAAGAATGTTTTTGTGTTAACTTTTTAAATTTCAGTAATTCCTCTTTTAGTCTCTCTATTTCTTTTTTCAACTCGATCATCCTGAGTTCCCTATCTACTGCCATTTCGTAGAATTCTTCTAATTCTTTTATCTTTTTCTCTAATTCTTTTTCTTTATTTTTTAGCTCAGTTATATCTTTCATTATAGTTACTCTAGAAAAGCTACCGTCTGGATTTCTAAACCTTGAAGAAGTGCAGAGATAAATTTTTCCATTTTTTGGTTTTCTCTCTCTTATCACAACCTCCCCTTCCTCTATTATTTTTTCTAGAAGACAATCCGGGCATGGCGCGTTTCTATCAAAAAATATTTCATGACATTTTTTCCCTACTGCATTTCCAAATTCTCTTCTCAATGCTCTGTTCATGAGCTGTATTACCCTATCCTTTCTCACCACAACTAAGCCATC
>CAZSVW010000135.1:0-3047 GCA_964610485.1 Candidatus Hydrothermarchaeota archaeon
CTGAGGTGCTTGCACAACTTTTAGTTTTAACTCCAAGTTTCTTAATAAACTTTCTGCACTGAGCTAGGGCGTGGGGATGAGACATAACTAAATTAATATCTTCAATCTTAACTCCCGGCAAAGCAAGAAGACAATGTTCTATATTCAGAACAACCTCCTTGCATATCTTAACATCTCTCTCGAGAAGTAAATCTAAAGTCAAGTTCACGCTACCCTCTAAGGAGTTCTCAATAGGGGTTACCCCGTAGCTTATCTCCTTGCTTTCCACCATGATAAAAATCTCTTCCAAATCTTCAAAGAATGTTATCTCGGCATTCTCAAACATTCTCTTAGCAGCTATTTCACTAAAGCTTCCTTCAGGTCCTAAAGTAGCGAGCTTTATTTTAACTTTGTTCCCTCCCGAGACTAGCGGTCGAAGTATATATTTTTCCCACTCACACTTAGAGGAATTCCCATGACTATGTCGGCATCTATAAGTCCTAATCTTAGTGCTGCTGCCCCGATAGTGTACATAACCCTATTGTCTATGCAGAGTTGTTTTGCTTGAAACACCAGAGAACCTATTGCAATACCTAAATCTAATAATTTAAATGCACAAATTGGACCACAGAAGTCTCTACCTCTTTTTCTTATTTTGACAACTTCACCGCAGTTGAATCCGCATCCCCCACAGTCTAATCCGAGAGGTTCTTTAAATTTCACACCTATTAGTATTATGCATTGTGATTTCCTTACACTTTTAGCGTCTCTTGAAAAAAATTCAAATTTTTTACCCCTCTCTTCTGCAATTTTTTCCATTTCTCTGGCTAGCTTTTCTTTTTCGTTGGTTATCACTTTCGTAACAAGATCATCGATTCCTTTGGCTTTGGGAGCAGTCTTTGCGGCAACTAAAAGGATATTAGCAAGGAGAGAAACTGTGTCGTCGTACATAATCTTTTTTATTTTTGAGATCGTATTAAAAATTAATGTTTAGGGAAATGGAAGAAAAGCTCATGAGTGTGTGTAAAGAATTTCCCAGAGTAGAAAAAATTTTAGGAGAAAATATAATAATGGACTTGACCTCATGTATTTTTTCTTTGGGAAGGATTGTATTTTTTGCGGATAACTTAATTCAGATAATGGGAAAACCCAAGATAATATGTGAAGATAAGACAATAGAGATCGATGAATTTGAAATAGAAGGGATGTATTTTATTAGAGATGAAAGCTTTATGGAACTTCTTATTCAATATTCAAAGCTTGCCCCTCTAGAATTATATTTCTCTGGTTTTGAAAATAAAAAATATGAAATTGGAGCAAGTACAAGTTCTGGATGTTGCGGAATCAGATTTAGGGTATCTGGAACAGAGTTGGATGAAATGCTCTTGAAACTCTAGTTTTTCCTTTATTACTCTTCTTTTTTCTCTAATCTGTAGTAGATATAGAAGAAAATTGCTGAAAGCGGTATGCCTATCAGTACAGGTGGTAAGTCGAAAATTGCGGTACCTGCTTTCATTTTTGGAAAGCTCGCTAACCATATTAGTCCATAGGGAACTCCGAAACTTTCATAGTAGCGACCAAACGGAAGGGTGAAATATTTCCAGAATGTAAAGGAAGCTATTATAATTCCTATGAACATGAAAATTGCAGAGAGTAGGTAGTTTATGCTGCCTTCGCCGATCCTATTGAAAGTACTGGTTACACAGCCCCCCGCTATGGCCATGCCTATCCCAAAGATAATTCCGCCCACTAGGCTGAACCATCCGGAAGGAACCATCGTTGGGAGGTGGGTGGGAATTCCTTTTATGGAAAGAAACAGAGTATAGAAGAAAGTTGTTATTCCTAGAATGATACATACCATCTTTAGATTTCTGGTTATTCCAAATAAGATGTAATCTCTTATGGCTCCCGTCATACAGAATCTAGAGCGTTGAACCAAAATTCCTAAAATAAATCCCGCTATTGCGGCAGCTATCAAAGACATTTATAATCCCATCCTTTTTTCGTATATTTTTGCTCCTATGTAAGTTCCGATTATTAGCCCTATTGCTGCTAGAATTGCGCCCACATTAAGCTGTGGAAGAGAATTGAGAAATATCCCTATGTTGCACGTTGATATAAAGACAATCCCTATTCCCATTAATAGTCCACCTATCACCGAGTCTATTAGAGTTGACTTGTCCATTTTTATTCCAAATTCATTAGAAAGATAGGCGGCTACAAATCCTCCGAATACAAAGAAAGCTAGGGCTACCGCAACTTCTGGACTCCTGAAATATACGTCTTTCCAGTATGGATGAGAATTTATGAAGTCCATCCCAAAGATGAATGAGAGGATTCTGGAGTCTATCCATCTCATTCCGCTTGCGAATGCCCATCCTCTGTACGGTATTACCATTATAACAAGCACTATAGATATCAAGACAGCCCCAAGTTTATAGTCTAGAGGTTCTTTGATTTTTTCTACCATGTCATTCCTTCCTCACATATAACTTGAACGTTTTTCCTTCCTTAATTTTTGCCAGTAATTTCCCTCCACTTTTTTTAATAACCCCCGGAACAGCTTCTACTGAGGCGGGATTATCTATCAGAATTTCTGCAACTTCTCCGCTTTTCATCTCCTTAAGTGCTTTTTTAGTAAGCAATTGAGGTTTTGGACATACCATGCCGAGGCAGTCAACAGTCCTACTTACCGTAACCTTACCTACTTCAGGAAGCTCAACCTCCACCATTATCACCCCTACTATTCTAAAAAAAGAAAATTTTATATAAAATTTTCGGGAAATGAATATTGATGATGACAAATAAGGTGAGATTGCTACTGGGAATATCGGTCTTAATGGTGGGCGCATTAATTTCAGGGTGCATAGGAAAGGGGGAATGCTGGTGGTATGAGGGGAAAAATTGCTGGTGGTTCAATGAGCATAAGATTTCTCACCCTACTACTGCTACTCAACTAACTCCTCCTTCAACTAACGCAACACAGGAGAAAAACGTGACTCAAGAAACAGAAAAGGAAGAGAAAAAAGAACAAAAGAAAGAAGAGAAACCCGAAGTAGAATTGGGAT
>CAZSVW010000136.1:0-2947 GCA_964610485.1 Candidatus Hydrothermarchaeota archaeon
GACAGAAAAGCTCTATCCAGAGATCTGGGAAAAAATTGACAGCAAAAACATTAGGGTCGATATTTTCTCCCCGGAATTTATATTTCCAGCGGTGTATCTTTGCTTTGTGGCAGCAAGCCCTTATAGAATATCAAATTTAGCACTCTTTTCTATACTCGTTGGGGTCGCTTTCTTCATTCTCGGAACTAAACTCGCCAGAGGAAAGTTTTCAAGTATTGTTTGTGAGGAAAAATCAGAAAAAATTGCGGCTTTTCTTTTTCTTTCCGGAATTATATCGCTTTTTCTCGACCTCTACTATTGTGGTTCTATTCCCCTTTTTAATCCATTTGCAAGGAGAATGCTAAACGTCCCCCTCACTATGCTCTCAATGTTAACAGTACCTTCTGCGATCTTTGGTATTTCCATCTTCGGAAAAAAATTTCTCGGGGGGGAGATAGATAAGAAGAAAGCCAGAATTTATTCCGTGGCTACCATGCTCGGTGTAACTTTCCTGATTTCTTTGTTGGGATACAGAACTCAGACTATAGTTTGTATTTTGGGATGCACTATTGCCATGTTTTATTTTGAACTCATAGGGGTTATAGAAATTCTGGTTTCTCTTTTGGCGGTCATTCTTTTAATCTCGGGACTCGGATACTGCAGAGCCATAATGCAAGGTAGTTCGGTGGGTTTCTTCGAGATCATCGGGAAGAGGATTGCGTTGACCTTGAGCGTGTATGATATTATAGTGAATAAGTTCTCTAATTCGAGCGGTGCAAATATCTTCTTGGCCACCTTTTCTTCGGTTTTCAGATTTATCCCGGGCCCGAGATTGGGGCCGAGGGTCATAGTTGCTAGAACCATACTTCCAGACATCGAGGGAATAAGTATAACTTCCACACTCTACGGAACCGTTGCGCTCGGATTCGGCATCCTTGGAATAGCCATATACTCTGTGATCTTGGGCTATATACTGGCTCTCTGCCATAGGGCAACGAAACAGACACATTCCAGCTTGGCTACCTCAATCTTTTCCTTGTTGCTTGCCTATACCATAGTTGGAATTGAGACGGGAATAGTTGATTTTAACGTTGTGATGTTTTTCTTGGTGGGTTTCCTAGCTATCTATAAATCGAGGGGCAGGATATGAACATTCTACTCATAACTATATGGAAACCCAGAAAAGGGGGAATAGTGAGAAGAGTGGAAAATTTGATTAAGTTTTCACGTCAAAATTTCGATATAGTCACTTATAGGAGAAGTATAGCTCTGCCATTTTTTAGAGCTCTGGCTTTCATCGTGGATGCAGTATTTCAGAGCCTACATAAAAAAAATTTTGACATAATCCATGCTCATTATGCATTACCTCAAGGAATGGCTGGGGTTATTGTTAAGAAACTCACAGGAAAACCATTGGTATTGACGGTTCATGGTTCAGATGTACTCGTTTTAGGAAAAAATCCTATTTTTAGGATTCTCCTTAAAATTACTCTCAGAAATTCGGATATGATAATTGCGGTTAGTAGGCATTTAAGAAAAAAAGTTATAGAGATGGGGAATAGGGAGGAGAGAGTTAGAGTAATATATGGGGGAGTCGACAGGTCTGAAAGAGCCTTAAAGAAAAAAACTGAGAAAAAAGTGGTTTTCGTGGGCAGTCTTGTTCCCCAGAAGGGGGTGGATATCCTACTGAAAGCATTTGAAGATATTAAAGGTGCGGAACTACTCATAGTAGGGGAAGGGAAGGAAAGAAAGAAACTTGAAGCTATTGCAAGGGGAAATGTATATTTCTTGGGAGAGACTTCAAAAGTAGATGAAATTCTCTCCCGCTCTTCCGTACTGGTGCTACCATCTAGAGAAGAAGGATTTGGTTTAGTCCTGTTGGAAGCCATGAGTTTGGGTTTGCCGGTAATAGCGACGGAGGTAGGCGGAATTCCCGAGATCGTCAACGGGAAAAATGGAATTTTAATCGAGGCGGAGGATGTGGAACAGCTTAAAAGAGCGATAGAGAAAATTTTAAACGATGTAAAATTGGGTAGAAAATTAGGGGCAGCGGGTATTAAATATTCAGCAAGATATTCCTGGAGAAGAATGGCAACGGAGGTTGAGAAGATATACAAAAATTTGTTGAGAGAACAACTATGAGGGTACTTTTCTCCGTGTGTGGTGAAGGACTTGGACATGCCACCAGATGCTTAGCCGCTGCTATGGAGCTAAATCAGCATGAGGTTGCTTTTGTTTCTTACGGAAAAGCTAAGCGGTTAAATGGAAAATTTGAATTGGAGAGGAGTATAAGGGGGAGTATATTCAATGCAAAGAGTAGCTTGCTTTAGAATTTTGAGAAGTGAAATCCGCATAATGAGGGAATATGCTCCAGATTTGGTTTGTGGAAGCCGAATACTGAAAAATAAGTTGGAAAATTTTGTAAATTCAAAAAATGTCGAAATAATCTCTGTAGCCATGGATATGGAAAGCCTACTAAAAAAATTGCTCTTTTATCGTTTGTTATGGGGATCACTCTATGATAATGGAAGCCATCTCTTTTGGTAAACCGTTGATCGTTGTACCCGATGTGGGCAATAAAGGAAATTGAAAAGAATGATATCTACATTCAAAATGCAAAAAAGAAAAATGTGCAGGAAATATAATGGTAGAAAGAATATAAGGAGTTTGATAGTCAATGGAGCAAAATTATAGAATCAGAATCGACCATCCTTTCACCGTAGTAGCTGTAGGACATATTCTGCTTTTTTCATTGGCCTTCCTCTATATTTTGCTTTCTGGAACCTCTCTAGATATAGAGATACTCAAAATCACATTCATAGTTGGAGTGTATTTACTATCGTTCTATTTTGGAACTAGAGTAGACTTAGACTTGAGCAAATTTAGATATCCAATTTTTTTTTGTATTGTGTTGCTCTCATTTTATGGCTCTTATACCTCAACTCGAAGTTTTCTTCTTTCTATAGTG
>CAZSVW010000137.1:0-2945 GCA_964610485.1 Candidatus Hydrothermarchaeota archaeon
ACGCCTACGGAGATAGAGGTAAAGTTTGCAAGGGAGATTGTAAGCCTTGTACCTTGTGCAGAGCTTGTCAGATTTGTCAACTCAGGGACAGAGGCTACGATGTCGGCGATTAGGCTTGCGAGAGGTTATACTCAAAGAAACAAAATAATAAAGCTTGAGGGAGGCTTTCACGGAGCTCACGATAGCGTGCTTGTTAAGGCTGGAAGTGGGGCAACAACTCATGCAGTGCCAGACTCGCTTGGAATTCCACCCGAGGTGGCAAAGAATACCATCTTAGCTAAGCCAAATGACCTCGAGACTCTTGAGAGAATTTTCAAAGCTGAAGGTGAAAGCATCGCTTGCATGATTCTCGAGCCCGTAATGGGAAACATAGGATGCGTGCTATTAGATAACGAGTATCTTAAGCTTGCGAGGGAGCTTACTCAAGAATATAATGCCTTATTAATCTTCGACGAAGTCATAACTGGGTTTAGATTGGCCTTGGGAGGAGCTCAGGAATATTTTGGCATAACTCCAGATTTAGCAACTCTTGGAAAAATAGCTGGAGGTGGCTTCCCCATCGGAATAATCGCTGGGAAAAGAGAGATAATGGAGAGCTTCTCACCTCTCGGCAAGGTTTACCAAGCTGGAACCTTCAATGGCAACCCCATTTCTCTAACCGCTGGCTTTACGGCGATTAAATTGCTGAAAGAAGAAAATGTAATAGAAAAAGCTAACAAAGCGAGCGAGAAATTGAGAAAAGGGATAAAAGATGTTCTCGAAGAGCTAGAGCTGGAGCTTGCCTTGAATGGTATAGCAAGCATGACCACGCTCTTCTTCACCGAAGAGGTTAAAAACTACGAACAGGCTTTGAAAAGCGACAGAGAGAAATTTATGCTCTTCCACAGAAAACTGCTTACCCAAGGAGTTTTCTTACCGCCTTCGCAATTTGAAACATGGTTCACAAGTTATAAACATGGCGGAGAAGACATAGAAAAAACTGTAGAAGTTATGGAGAAGGCTTTAAAAGAGCTTTATGGATAGTGGGAAGAATGCGACTAATCGTAGGAACGAGGGGAAGTAAACTCGCTATAGCTCAAACAGAAGAAGTTATTGAAAGTTTAAAAAAAGCTATTGGCGATATAGAAATAGAAAAAAAGATAATAAAAACGCACGGTGACAAATTTCTAGCCTCGTCTTTGATAAAAATTGGAGAAAGGGGAATATTTACTAAGGAGCTTGATATAGCACTCCTTCAGAGGAAAATAGATTTTGCTGTGCACAGTTTAAAAGATCTACCAACAAAACTAACTGAAGGAGTAGAGATAGCTGCTATACCTAAGAGATCTTCTCCATATGATGTTTTTTTCTCTTTAAAAGGAATAAAACTTGAAAAAATTCCACCAAACTCCGTAGTAGGAACAAGCAGCATTAGAAGAAAGTTCCAAATCCTAAACATAAGAAAAGACCTAAACATAAAGCCGATAAGAGGTAATGTGGATACTAGAATAAAAAAAGTTTTAAAAGGAGAATATGATGGGGTTATACTAGCTGAAGCTGGAATTAAAAGACTCAAATTAAAAATAAAATACCAAAAACTAAATTTTTTACCTGCTCCCGGACAGGGCGCTCTAGCAGTTACATGTAGAAAAAATTCTAAAATTGCTGGTATCCTAAAAAAAATAGAAGATAAAAAAACTAGATACGAAGTAATTGCTGAACGGACTGTACTAAGTAAGCTGGGAGGTGGTTGTCATATCCCTGTTGGAGTCTTAGCTAAAGCTGAGAATGAGAAGCTGAGAATAAGAGGGATAGTAATAGGAGAAGGAAAAATAATCGAGGCTTCGATAAAAGGGAGATGCGAAGATTACATACAATTGGGAGAGAAACTTGCTCAAAAACTTTTAGACTCTGGAGCAGAAAATGTCATTTTTAACACTTGATGTTAAAAATATCCCTAACCTAAGGATATGAATGAAACTAAGTATAAAAAAGGAAACTTCAATAGAGTGAGAGAATTATTGACAGAATTAGATGATATATATGAAAAAGAATTTGACTTAGAATTTGAAAGAATTAAGCAGTTATTTAAGTTAATATCATCAAAATGGACTTTAGAAATTTTATATATATTATATGTGAGAAAATCTCTTAGTTTCAACCAAATAAAAAATATACTAGGAATGAGTTCTAGAATATTGTCAAACAAGTTAAAATTTCTCCAAAAAGAGAAATTAATAGAGAGGAGAGTCCTAGAGAATAGACCGGTGAAAGTTATATATAGGCTTACTCGCAATGGCAGATATGTTGCTCTTTCTCTTATTCCTGTATTAATTTCATTAGACCATGCGAAGAAACTTCTTGGAGATAAAATATAACAAAAAAGCTAATAAGAGAATAAATGATGCTCCACATATCTTTTTTTCCCTTTCTCTTTCTTCTATTATAGATTTTTTTACTACAATGAGTTCTTTATCTCCTATAATTTCATTTACTCCCTTTAATGTTTTTACAATTCCAGAAAAAACTGCTTTACCAGACATATCTGGGGATGTCCTTACTTTGTAAGTTATTAACGTTTTATTTTTCACATCATTTCCCAAAAAACTCCACTTCAACTCCCTAGTTGAAATATCAAAATTAGCCTTTGGAAAGGCTGAAACCGGATTTATACCCTAAGGTATCCTCTCTACCACTATTATTCCCGTAGGTCTCTCTTTTCCCACTTCCATTTTTAATGTCACTGTTAATTCTTCCCCCGAAGATACATTCTCTGGAAGCTCACGTACCACGGTAACTTGGGCATATGTTACAGAGAAAGATACGAAAAAAATCAACAAAAAGAACTTGCTTAAACTTAAAATATTCCTCTCTGCCATACTCACGTTGCTGCCCTCCTTCTTATCACGTGAGAAAAAATTCCCGCAAGCATTATAAGGTAAACCACCATAGCCTTATAAGGAGTT
>CAZSVW010000138.1:0-2837 GCA_964610485.1 Candidatus Hydrothermarchaeota archaeon
ATAATAAATTCAGGCAAAGGAATAGACTATCTTAATGTTGTCGATGGTAAGATGCACGAAGGATTTCTCAGTGGAACATGGAGCAAAGATGATGCCTATCCAACACTAATGCAATGGAAAGCCGCACTTAAAAACCATAAAAACACTGTTTCAAAAAAGAAGATCTTTCTCGCCCACTCCGGCACACTGGGAACATCAGGAAATGAGGAACTCATAAAAAGAAAATCAATATTTTGTTTTACTTCGCACCTGTTAGTGTATGATCCCAATTATTCCTCCTTTGGTTTTGCAGTACATGGAACTCCAATAACATATTATCCGGAATGGGATGCTCCTATAGGCAAGCCCCAGGGCCAATACTATCTTCTGGAAGGAGGGAATCCGGGGCTTAACCTGGTATTTAATTCTTCTTTTGAATATGGGTTAATGGGTTGGTCAGTTCCCAAACAAGGTGATGAGGAAACACCCAATATATCCATCGATGAGTCCTCCAAGGGCGCTAAATCTATTCATTTTATAAGTAATGCGGGTAAAGGCTCTTCCATAAGAAGCGCTTATATCCCTGTTGAACCAAACACACCCTATAGATTAAGCGCCTGGGTTAAGGGCTCAAATATAATCCATGGGGGATCATGGTGGAAAAAAATGGGTGTATGGGGATGGTGGTACGATAAAGATCATAATCGGCTGAGTCAATTTAGCCTGCTCTTCCCGGGAGATGAAGGCACGGGTAATTTTGATTGGACATATGTAAGTGAATCACAAAAATCACCTCCACAGGCAGCCTATTATCACATTGACCGTTTAGGATTCTTTGAAGGCTCCACCGGAGAAGGTTGGATCGATGATGTTAGGTTTATAAAAAATATTCCCCCTTATGAATATATGATTTATGCAAGAGAGTTCACTAATGGATTGGTCTTGGTTAATATGGGAACTGGAAATCACACGTTCAATCTTGAAAAGCGTTATTTTACTCTTGAGGGAGACATAGTTAATCAAGTTACGCTAAATAGTCATGAAGGCACAATATTAACAGCAACCATCCCACCAACTTCAGCGGTCTTGAGTTCCTCAAAAGACCCCCGAGAGAAGTGACTAATCATGTAATGGATCAAATGGACTTTCAATGCATAATTTCGTAAACATAACGGGATTAACGAGATAGAAATGAAAAAAAAGTGGACCACAAGACCTTATCGCTATGGTGATGAAGAAGGAATTTTATCTCTCTTTTCTTCTAATGTTAAGGAATCTGGTTTTCGAAACAGAAATAGAGAATGGTGGCAGTCACACTATAAACAAAATCCGGCAGGTGATGCAATAATATGGGTTGCAGAAGCCGGGAATGAAATCGTAGCCCACCAGAGTTGGGTTCCTAAGAAATTAAAGCCTTTCTCACAGACTATAATTGCGGGAAGGAGTGGGGATTCAAGGACAAAAGCTGACTATAGAAGACAGGGAATATTTAGAGAATTACTTTTAAAGGGTCATGAGACTGCTATGAAAAAGGGATGGTCATTATTTATAGGGTTACCAAATGAAAATTCCCATCTTGGTCTTATCAAATCCGGCTGGTTGGATGTTTGCATGATACCAAAATTGGTAAAAATTTTGCGGCCCGGAAGAGTTTCTAAAGCAATAAGAAAGAAAAGGGAATAGGAATGGCTGCCGCTGTGAATATAATAGGTAGGCTCAATATTCTGAGATTTTCTAAAAGGATGAAGAAAATCTTAAGAAATGATCTGACAATAGTTGAAGAAAAACATTTTGACGAAAGTTACGACGATTTTTGGGAGCGAGTATCCCAATATTTAAAGATATCCGTTGTTTGCGGCAGTGAATATCTGAACTGGAGATATCGTGATAACCCTGCGTACCAATATACTGTTTATGAGGTTCGAAAAAACAACCAAATTCTTGGATTTACAGTTATGGATTGTTTCCGGGAAAAGTATAATGTAGGAAGAATACTTGAATTTTTGGTTTTGCCTAATTAATTAGAGGCTACGGAGATGTTATTGGCGCAGGCTACAGAATTTTTTGTTGAAAAAGGTATGGATTTAATAATCTGCTTTGCTCAAAATCCTTTCCTCCCAAAACCCCTGTATAGGAAATATGGTTATATCAAAAATCCGATCTCTGGGACCAATTTTACAATATGCCCCCTTGAGGCTGACCTGGGAACTCATGATTTGACCGCTAAGGAAAATTGGCTGGTAATCTTGGGAATGATTGGCACGATGTGATAGTTTTCTGCCATTACTAAAAAGATATTCTAAATGTCTATATGAAGAAAAATTCTATTCAGCACCAGGTTATTGATAAAAGTTTATGTACGGGATGCGGAACCTGTGTGGCTATCTGCCCAAATGGGGCTATAGAGATGATGAAAGATGACACAAAGGGGATTTATCTCCCCAAGGTAGATGACGATAAGTGTAATGGCTGTGGTTTGTGTTATATGATCTGTCCCGGTCATGCCGTAGACTTTGACAGCCTGAATAAGGCTATCTTTGGCAAAATGCCTGAGGACATTCGGATAGGAAATTATCATGACTGCTATATCGGACATGCAGCCGATCACGAGATAAGATACAACTCATCCTCAGGGGGGTTGATTACAGCCTTATTGATCTTTGCCCTGGACGAAGGAATCATAGATGGTGCCCTCGTAACGAGGATGAAAAGTGACAATCATTTGGAACCAGAGCCCTTTATTGCACGAACAAGTGGAGAGATAATCTCGGCAGCAGGGTCTAAATACTGCCCAGTACTAGTGAATATAGCCTTAAAAGAAATAACGGAGCAAGAGGGAAAATTTGCTGTAGTGGGCT
>CAZSVW010000139.1:0-2821 GCA_964610485.1 Candidatus Hydrothermarchaeota archaeon
ATAAAAAAATAAAAAGCAAAAAACATGAAAAAAATAAAGAAAACATCCCCTCGATAAAATCCAGCCAAGCCACGGTATACAAATGCTGGGAGAATGGCAAGGATTAGAGAGGAATAGAGCGCAACTCTCCGATTAAAAATCTCCTTAACAAGGAAATAAAATGGAATTAGACTCAAAGTCCCAACTATGGCCGGAGTGAGCTTGAACGTATCGAAGAAAGAAAAGGGCAAAATCTTGTAAAAAAACACACCAATGTAGTATAATCCCAATGGCTCATTTATATACCTACCAGTAGGAGCATTGGCTAAATTCCAAAAAAACGGAAATTCTCCATTTTCGATTATATATCTCGAGACCGCATAGTGGAAGTATGGGTCATAAGCTAGGAGATATTTCTCTTTAAATGTGATGAGCCTTATTGCAAAGGCCAAGAGCAGTATCGGAAGGAACACCAATATATTCTTTTTTGCCTTCATACCCCCATTGCTATCTTCTGGGAAATTTCAAAAAATATTCCAGCCAAATCCACTCCCATATCCTGAAGGTCTAGTGTTGAAAGCTTTATCTCCTCTGGTTCAAGTATCTCCAGATATACGGGGGTAAATCTAACCGCAATCTCTATTAAATCTTTTGGTTCTTCTATCACCACCTCCACGCCTATCAGATCGTCTTTTGTAATCACCTTGTTTATGTATGCATAGTTCGAAATTACGTTCACAAATTCATCCCTACTCAGGCCTCTGGATTCAACTATAACTTTAGCCCTTATAGCTCCCTGCGAGAGCAGGTCTTCAATTTCATCTTCATCCATCCCTATCTCTATTTCCTCGAGCTTTCGTGGATAGGAGAAAGTGATATTGTATTTTGTGAAGAAGACTCTAGCTATCTTTATTAGCTCTCCGGTCATTAGTAAAAAATCCTTGGCATGCACCACCATCTTCTTTGGTTCTAGGATTTCTATGGCTGATGGTCCATACTTGATGGCTGTTTTCAAGTATGCATCCAAGCTGGAGAAACTCAAAGTCAACTCTGCCACGCTCGAATACATCCCTTCCTCCTCTATAATCTTATCCACAAATTCGTTCTCTACCTTTACACCCTCCTCTTCTTCAAGTTTCTTTATCATGTTCTCCAATGACCTTTGAACAGCCAATTTGTTATTGCTCTGTGCTTCTATGTAGAATACAGCCCTTATCATGCATCTTCACCTAAAATTCGATCTCCAAACTTGCAATTTTTATCAGACCATACTTTTTCTTTGCCAAATCTATCGCCTTTTCTAGTATAGAAAAGGCTTTTTTCGCACCCACCACAATTGCTAAGTTAACCCTAACCTCTCTGAGCAGCGAATTCATCGATCTTATTATCTTATCCTCATTCTCAGTTTTGAACTCTATATCGAAATCCCGCGATATAGATATAATGTATTCCAAGTTCAAGTTTTTTAAACTTCTCCTCAGAATTCCATGTATCATCTCCTCTCCAATTCTAGGATGCTTTGAAGCTTCATTCACCACGTTCCTGAGAATAAAACTATAGATATTCTGCACTTCTTTAATGAAATGGGTTTCTTCCATCAAAAACTACTTCCTTGGCTGGGTATAAAATACTTGCGCAACCTGTGCTTGCGGCTACCCCTCGCTTACGCAAATAGCTTCCTGCTTCATAGAGAAGACCTGGTATCAATAACAGGCTTAGCTGTTACGGAGAGTAAAGGTCCTCTCCCTCACATTCTCTATGGGTCGTTTATCCGATTAAAAATATATCGGAGCAACTATCCTGCTTAAATAATTTCTTCGCAAACTCTAAGATATTCCACCATTTTCTTTTTACCAATTTTCTTGTCTCTCATTAGATGACCCAGAACTTCTGCAAGCTCTTTGTTGTATTCCTTAACAGCGTCGGCAACCTCATGCTTTGTTGGGGGAATGACCCTATTCTTTAACAAAATTACTCTGGCACATTGCAATAGAAGATTTAGAAGCTCCTTTCTTGCAGAGTCTACATCGCTCCTCAGAAGAGCATAAACTCTGTCTCTCAGCTTTCTGCAGTAATCTAATTTCTCCTGTATTATCTCATCTGAGAAAGCTGGTAGAGGTTTTTGATAGAAACCAATGAAATACTCCCTATCATATATTATTCTTCCGAATGATAGCGAGGAGATAATGAAATCGTCTCCCTTAAAGTATCTCTTTTCAAATTCATCAATATTCATCAAAATCATGTTTACGTTCTCTTTAACCAATGGAACCTCTTTTTTACTTTTTTTATCCGAAATTATAAGAAAATCTATATCGCTTGTTTTTCTTTCCTTTTCAACCGCAACGGAACCGACGAGTATTATGCTCACTGGTTTGCACTCATAAATTATCCTATCTGCAATATTGATTATCCTTTCTTTAAGACTTAGAGATGTTATAAACTCAGAATCAAAAAAAAGCTTTAATCTTTTACAGATTATATTCGAAAAATCAAACTTATAACTTTTTCTATTCTCTAATAGCATGTCAAATCTTCTAAACTTACCCAAAACTCGGTATGCCCATGTTCTTGAAATTCCAGCCTTATCAACGAGCTCAGAAATCGAAAAATAACTAAAGGGTTCGTTGCAAAATATTCTTGCAACATTTAATTCAGTTTCTGTTTTAATTATCATTTTAAGCCTCTTTTCCTTAGATATTCTATGACCTCCTCCTTAAGTTCTTTGATTTGTCTTAGATAATTAATAACATCTTTTCTGGTATAGTTTTTTGGAATAGAGGTATAAGGATAAAACTCGGCTGTAATTCTAAACTTTGCAAGCTTTTCAAAGATTTCAGAA
>CAZSVW010000140.1:0-2784 GCA_964610485.1 Candidatus Hydrothermarchaeota archaeon
GAATAGATGTGAAAAAAATGGACACCATAACCTTTGCATTGGGTTCTGCTTTAGCGGCTGCGGCCGGAACTTTATGGGCAGTAAGCGGCCAACTTTTTAACCCATATATTGGTTCAATACCTGCAATTAAAGCATTTGCAATCATAATATTGGGTGGTTTAGGAAGTGTAAGAGGAGCAATTATAGGGGGGCTAGCCTACGGGCTTATTGAGAATATTGCTGCATATTTACTGGGTGGTGATTGGAAGGATGCTACGGCGTTTGTCCTTTTGATGGCCGTGCTTATCTTTAAACCTGAAGGTATATTTGGAGAGGAGGAGATCGTTAAATGAAAAAGAAAGCGGTTCCAATAGGTGCTCTATTGACTGCGCTTATCCTCCCTATAGCATTTCCCAACATTTACTTAGTTAAAGTCCTTACGATAATGCTCATATTCATAATGTACTCTTCCGCCTGGAATTTACTAGCTTATTCGGGACAAGCATCATTGGGTCATGCAGCTTTTTTCGGTATAGGTGCATATGCATCAGCCCTATTTGCAAATAAGCTACCTATCCATCCCATATTTTCTTCCTTGATTGCAGGTATAATCGCAGCTCTAGTAGGGTTAGCTGTGGGTATAGTATGCCTTAGATTAAGAGAATGGTTCTTGGCTATGGTTACATTTGGGGTGCCTTTGATAATTCAAACATTAACTGTAACTAAACTTAAATTCCTTGGAGGATGGGACGGAATGCCCGCTCGTCGGTTGGTTACTCCTACACAGATCAGCTATCTCTATGAGTATTACTTGATTCTAGCAGTTTGTGTGATATCTATTTTAATAATAAGCATGATTTTTAACTCAAAGTTTGGAATAGCTCTCTCAGTAATTAGGCAGAATGAGGCTGAAGCTAAAATACTTGGGATAAATGTGGTAAGGTATAAACTAATTGCATTTTTACTGAGTTCATATTTGGCTGGAGTGGCCGGTGCTCTTGAGGTACATCACATAGGGTATATTACTCCGGAAGTATATGGATCCGATATCTCATTCTGGCCTGTTGTATACACAATCGCCGGAGGTCTTGGTACTATAGAAGGTCCCGTTATTGGCACAGTAGTGATAACTTTCCTATGGGAATTACTCAAGAATTTAGGACTCTTATTTGAGAAATACATCATTATAGGCATAATGCTCGTAGGAATGGTAATCTTCATGCCGCGGGGTTTGGTATCTTTAGTTAAAAAAAGGTCACATTCCTAAGTATGATTTCTTTATTCTCTCATCCTTCAGTAATTCCTTTCCTTTTCCATGGAGCACTATCTTTCCAGCTTCCATAACATATGCCCTATCCGAAATACTCAGAGAATGAAACACATTCTGGGCGGATATCAATATAGATATCCCTTCTTCATTTAGTTTTTTTATGATTTCAAATAATTTGGATACCATAATGGGTGCAAGTCCCTGAGAAGGTTCATCCAAAATTAGAAGTTTTGGATTGGATATCAGCGCTCTCGCAATTGCGAGCATCTGCTGTTCGCCTCCACTCAGTGTTCCAGCGAGCTGATTTTTTCTTTCCTCCAAAATAGGAAATAGACCGAATATCCATTTTAATCTATCTTTATCCTGCTTTATATTGGAATTCCCCAATAAGATGTTTTCTATGACAGTCATTTTTGGGAAAATTTTATTTCGTTCCGGAATAATTGAGATGCCTCTTTTTATTCTTTCATGCGTAGGTAAATGTGTTATGATTTCACCAAGAAACTTTATTTCTCCAGACTTCGGTATCACCAATCCCACTATTGATTTGAGAGTAGTTGTTTTTCCCGCACCATTGGCCCCTATTAGGGAGACTATTTCCCCTTCTTTTACTTTGAGAGACACATCCCATAAAACTTGATAATCCCCGTACCACACATTTATTTTGTTCACCTCTATTACCATAGGAATCTCTCCCCCAGGTAAGATTCTATTACCTTCTCATTATTTGCCACTTCATCGGGCGTACCCTCGGCGATTTTCTTCCCTAGATTTAGTACAATTATCCTATCACACGCTTTCATGATTATCCTCATTATATGCTCTACCATAAGTATTGTAATTCCTTTTTTTCTTATTTTTTTTATCAGTTTTACAGCTTCATCGCATTCAGATGGAGTTAATCCCGTGGTGACCTCATCTAACATTATAACCTGGGGATCCGTGGCTAGAGCCCTTGCAAGCTGTATTCTTTTCAGTTCTACAAAGTTTAGTCTATCTACACTGGTATAAAACAGGTTTTCAGGAAATCCGACAAATCTCAGTAATTCTATTGCGTGTTCTTTAGCTTCTTCTATAGATTTCTCAGAATTTCCAAACATAGCACCAATTGCAACATTTTCTATGGCATTCAATTCGTGAAACACCTGGACAGATTGGAAAGTCCTGCTTATCCCCATTTTACATATCTCAAATGGATTTAATCCCGTTATATCCCTACCATTGAAGATTATTTTCCCATTGTCAGGTTTGAGAATTCCATTAATTATATTTATCAAAGTAGTTTTTCCAGCTCCATTTGGACCTACAAGTCCAACTATTTCCCCTTCGTTAATTTCAAAGGTAACCTCGTCCAGTGCGGTGATCCCTCCAAATCTCTTGGAAAGTCCTTCAACTTTCAGCATTGTTAATAAGTGACATAGTAACATAGTCAAAGTTTTTGTGGATGGATAAGCCCCACCCCACATCCTGCAAACATTATTGTAAAAATGTCTATAATAATTTGAAGTGCTCAGTGCATATTTTTCATCATCTAA
>CAZSVW010000141.1:0-2735 GCA_964610485.1 Candidatus Hydrothermarchaeota archaeon
GTAAGAACTTCACGTTTGTGGCTGTGAGAGGAACGCAAAGCTTAGATTTTCTATCCCCATGGGGAGACGCAGGTGTAACAATATATGAAGGAACTACATTTAGAACATCTTTTATTATACCTAAGGGAGGACATCACGAGTATAACTATAATTTTAGAGATGGTAATACCGTAATAATCAAATCAAATATCTCTATTTTGGTACATCATGAAGACGAATCAAGAAATTATGACTTCTTTCCACTCTACCCAGCCACCGATGACCTGTGGGGGATACCGTCTTGCGGAGGAAATGGTGATAAGTGGTATATAGCATGTGCTGAAGATGGAACTCAAATTACAATATATTACAGCAATGGAAACGCTGTTACGAGAAGCTGTAATGCCGGAGAAACGATTACTCTAACTACTCCGGAACCCGTAGATGAAGGTTGTTGTCTCAGCGCTCATGTAGTTGCAAATAAAAAGGCTATAGGCTCTGCTCAAATCGCAGATACAGATGGAACAGAAGGAACGATATTTTTGCCCGAGGACGAACTTGATTATGAATACTACCTACCTCAAAATGCACAATATATCACAATAGCCACAACCCAACCTTATACAAATTGCACATTGTATTTCTCAAATGCGTCTGGAACCTTTACTGAAACAAAAACGAGTGGAGGGCTTTCGAGACCCTATCCAAACCATATATATTTTGGTTCAACCGCAGATGGAACCCATATATATGCCGGAGCACACCTTGTATGCGATGCCCCTGTTTATGTTTATTATGAATATTCTTCAACCAATGGCGAGACGAATTGGTTTGGGTTTAAACAAAACAGGAAATATGTATATCCAGAACCAACAGTAAGTGTGGGCGATGAGCAAGAGCTGATAGCTAGGAATTCTTCCATAACGGGGAGCTCTGGCGTATGGACATGGCATTGGGATTCTTCTGGACAGAGCATAGGAAATTACTCGGCAGTTTCCTTAGCTAATAAAACTGGCTATGTTAATGGCTATGGCTATGCATGGTTTGAGTTAACTCCTCCCGTTCCTCCAGAAGTCTATATAATTACTCCCGCCAACGGAGCTATACTTGGTGGAGTTGTTGATATAAATGCAACGGTAACAGATGGCACAGGAGTTTCTCAGGTATATGCAATAGTTTCAAACTCCACCTTCTCAGCCATATACAACATGAGCATATACGAAGGCAATAACAAAATTGGAAACTGGAGTAACTCGAGCTTCGACACCACTAAGCTCATGGATGGTTATTATAACATAACGATAAATGCAACAGATATAGCCGGGCTTTATAATGATACTGAGTATATAACGATACTCGTAGATAATTATATTCCGACCATAACCTTTGTCAATCCTACTCCAGAAAACAACTCCGTGGTGGATACTAATTGGGTATTTATAAATGTAACAATTAATGACGCGGGTGGGAAAGGTATAATATACTGGAATAACGGAAGTACAACCTCCACCTATATAATGAATAAAAGTGGAAGTTCCAATTTCTGGTATAATATTTCTCTGGATGGGGAATATGCGGGAGATTACAGGTATAGGGTAAATGTTAGCGATAGTGCGGGTCATTGGAATGCTACTGGGTGGAGAAAGGTAACAGTCAAGGGCAGAGTAGAGATATCTAATATTGAGAACCTTGCACCCGATTTAATTGAAACACCTTGCTATAATGTTACTATGCTGAAGTTTAGCCTAATAGCTTCCGGAGAGAATGTGACAGTTTCTTCTATCAAAGTAAAGAAAATCGGTAATTATCCCAGACAATTTATCAACGTCTCTATCTATTGGGACAGAAATGGGGATACTGTTCAAAGTTATAATACTTCTCTTCAGAGCGATGATGTTCTCCTTGCTGGACCAAAACAGTTCAATAGGGAGGGATATGCAATTTTGGATACAAATTTCATAACGAATATAACTAGACCAGAAACTTTAGTCATCGTATATGATGTAGAGAAGATTACATAAAAAAGGAGTTAGTATAATGATATTGAGAATTTTACTCTGTTTGGGGATATTGGTATATGCCTCCGCGCTAGACTGGAAATATAGGGAAATTGATGATAAATCTTGGGTTACTCCAGTTATATTAGGTCTAATTTTTTTGATTCACGATTGTTTGGTAAATGAGGTGGGAAGAATGTTCATACTTCGAATGTATTTTATCTCCTTGGGCGTTGCTATCGTATTGGCACTTTTTCTTTACTATACTGGGCTAATGGGGGGAGGAGATGGAAAGATGCTGATAGGGATAGCTTCGATGTTTCCTTATTTTCCAACCAAGGTTTTTTCTATTTTTCCTCTGTTTGTGTTGAGTGTTTTTTCAAATTCTGTGGTAATTTCTTCATTTATTCCATTGATTTTCTTTATTTATAATCTCAAAAAAAAAGTTAAACCATCAAATGCAAGGGAATTCTTTATGATGTTTTTGGGATATAAGAGAAAATCTTCTGAAATTAGGCAATTCGAGGTAGTAATGGATAAAATATTGATGAAAGCAAGTGATATAGAATTTGGTAAGAGAGAAGTAGAAGGAGAAGAGGTCTGGGTTACTCCGGCATTACCTTTTTTGATTCCCATAACTTTAGGTTTTGTTGTTTCACTATTCTTTGGAGACATTATAAGTATAGTTGTGGTAAAATTTTTAGGGTGAATAGAAAGATTAAAATTGAATTCGATAGTAATCATTATAACTGGTATGAG
>CAZSVW010000142.1:0-2724 GCA_964610485.1 Candidatus Hydrothermarchaeota archaeon
GACGGAGCTACTTGGAGTATCATAAAACCAAATCTAAATAGACTGAAGACCTTTCGTAGGTTGATCGATGAAGGCAGGGCTTCGAGCATATTGCTGAATCAAAAACCCTGGTCTCCATCGGTATGGTGCTCCATGTTTTGCGGCTTACCGCCAGAGAAACACGGGCACTTTGATTATGTTAAGGACGGAGAAATAGTGAAAAGAGAGGATATAAAAGTGGAGTTCATCTGGGACATCTTAGATAGAGAAGGAATCTCCGTCAAAGCTCTCAACATTCCGTTTGTTGTTCCTCCATACTGCTACAATGTTGAGTTTACTCCGGTTGCGGAGGGTCTACCGATAGAGGAACACGAGCTGATAGAAGAGATAGAGAGGGTTACTGAAAAAAGCTTGGAGGTGCTAGAAAATGACAAACCCGAACTTTTTATAACTGTATATACAGCCTTAGATAGGCTATCCCACCTCCACTGGGGGGAACCAATACTGGTAGATTACTACGAGAAAATAGATTTTGCATTAGGGAAATTGGTAAAATACGACGATGAACTCATTGTGATCTCAGATCACGGTTTCTGCGACTACGATAAAGCTCCGATTAGAACGCTTCCAAAGAAAACACCCAGAGGGGAAATAAAAGGCGACCACCATCCGGAAGCCATTCTAATTACAAAAAACGTGGATTATGAAATATCTCAGCCAGAAGATGTATTTTTTTTCCTTAAGAAAAGATTCATGGGGTGATGACCTTTGGATAAGAATGAACTTCTCAATATGAGCCTAGATGAGAAAATTGAGAAGTCCAAGGAGATAATAAGGGAAGCTCTGGAGAAATACAGCAGCGTTGCTCTGACTTGGACGGGAGGTAAGGACTCGACCCTGATGCTATATCTGGTCAAGCGGGTATGCGAAGAATATGGCTTCAGACTTCCTAGAGTCGTATTTATAAATGAAGGCGATATCTTCGATGAGGTTCTCGAATTCATCTCCGACCTATCCAAAAAATGGAGCTTGGATGTGATCGAAATAAAGAATGAGGATGTGCTAAATCAGGTGAACAAGGTTGGAGATATGGTAAAGGTTGAAAATTTAAACGAAACAAATAGAAAAGAGCTTGAAAAACTTGGATTTAGGGGGAAAGAATTTCCTTTCGAACCTGAATCCTTAATAGGTTGCCACTTAATGAAAACAGTACCCTTGAAACTTTTTGTGAAGGAGAATTCGGTAGATGCTGTGTTCGTGGCAATAAGGTGGGATGAACAAGAGGCAAGGAGCGATGAAACATTCTTTTCCCTTAGAAAAGATCCCGAACATGTAAGGATACACCCTATTCTCCATTTCAGGGAAAAAGATGTTTGGGATGCCACCATAAAATTGAAAATACCAATAAATAAGCTTTATGAGAAAGGTTACAGAAGCCTGGGGGCAAGGAGTACTACCGAGAAGGTTGGCGAACTTCCCGCATGGGAGCAGGACTTGGAAAAAATCCCGGAGAGAAGCGGAAGACACCAAGATAAAGAGGGAATAATGAGAAGACTGAGAGAACTCGGGTATATGTGAGATGATCCTCGTAACGGGCGGTGCTGGTTATATTGGTGGTGCTGTGTGTAAAGCCCTGCATAAGCATGGGTATGAGCATGTGGTATTAGACGACCTAAGCAGAGGATGCAAGGAATTCGTGAGGTGGGGAGAACTCGTAGTGGGCGATATCGGAGACAAAAAAATCCTGGAAAAAATTTTTTCAAGGTATAACATCGAAGCTGTTATCCATCTTGCAGCATTTATAGATGTGGGAGAGAGCGTGAAAAATCCCGCAAAATACTACGAAAACAACTTCTGCAAAACGCTGATACTACTGAAACTCATGATCGAGCGTGGAGTAAAAAACATGATTTTTTCTTCCTCCGCGGCGGTCTACGGTATTCCAAAGGAGATACCCATCACCGAGGAACACGAGCTGAGACCTATAAACCCCTATGGAGAGAGCAAGCTTTTCGTTGAAAACGCCTTAAAAAGATTTGAGAGAGCCCATGGACTAAAATATATAAGCTTGAGATATTTCAACGCTGCCGGGGCTACTGGCGAAATAGGGTATGTGCATAAATACCATCTCATCCCCAGAATCTTGGATGTGGCGATTGGGGCAAGGGAATTTCTCGAGATATATGGAACAGACTACGAAACCAAAGACGGAACTTGCGTAAGGGATTACATCCACATAGATGATTTAGCAGAAGCTCACGTGCTTGCTCTGGAATATCTACTTGAGAAGGAGAAAAGCGATGTCTTTAACTTAGGATGCGAACATGGATATAGCGTAAAGGAGGTCGTTGAAGCTGCCGAAAGGGTCACTGGAGTCAAAATCAACACCATAAAGGCACCTCGAAGAGAAGGGGACCCCCCGATCTTGGTGGCGAGTAAGAGAAAAGCATCCCAGACCTTGGGTTGGAATCCCAAGAAGGGGTTGAGAGAGATTCTCGAGAGTTCCTGGAGATGGCATAAAAAAATGTTCTCAGAGAGATGATGAAAAAATATTTTTATCCACAAACTCCCTTTAGCTCTTTAAGATGAGGTCTATACTAAGGGACGAGATAGCGAGGCACACGAGTATAATGTTCTTCGCAACAACTCTCTCTGGAGCCATTAACTACGTTTTCCACATTTTCATGGGGAGGTTTCTAGGACCAAGCGATTACGGAACTTTTGGAGCTCTATTTTCTATATTCT
>CAZSVW010000143.1:0-2719 GCA_964610485.1 Candidatus Hydrothermarchaeota archaeon
ATAAGGCGATCAAAACTATTCCTGTAAAAATAGCAAATGATGAGGGGAAAATAGGTTACATAAAAGCTAATCTTGGAAAGTTTATCCTTTCTGGCAATCCAGATGCGCTTAACTTTGTTTATAAGGTTGGTCTTGGTGCACGCCGCTCTTACGGCTTTGGAATGCTGGAGGTGGTGAAAGAAGATGAGTGAAGAAAAAACTTTAGAACTTTATCCATCAAATTGGCTTTATAATGCAGGGGTTATTGGGTTTTTGAGGGTGTTGGAGTGGGGTATGGAGGAAGAGGAGTTTGAAGAATCCATTAGAACCTTTTTTGAGACAGGAATTTTTTCTTTACCTGATAAAGCCTTTGAAGAGAAATACTTTAGATATGAGAATGTGGAAGAAAAAATTTATCAAATATGGGAATGGTATTTTTCTGCTATTGGGGAAATTAGAGAAGAAAAAAAGAAGAAGGATAATGAAGTAAATCTTGTGATAAAAAATTGGGGGTATGTGTTTAATCAGTTATTCAGAGGTCTTTTTAATCCTGGTTTGTTCTCTAAAAATATATCAAAGGTAAATAGAAAGAAAGAGATAGAGAAAATTAACGAATTTTTCTGTCTTGCCAACAATAGAGTATTAAACGAAAAACAGGAAATTTTAAAATGTTCAATTTGTGGGGAGAAGTTTAACAAAGAAAGCAACTTTGAAAAGTTTTATATTTTCTCTTCCCAACATATAAGTGCTTTGGCGTCCTCTTCAGGAGAAAAGGGAATGCCAAATTCTTTCTGGAATCTTAATGCTTCTATGTCCATTTGCTTAACTTGTACTTATCTAATTCTACACTATCCCTTAGCCTTTACTCAAACATCCGACGGAGAAATCTTTATTAATACTCCTGATTTTCGTGTGATGTGGTATTTGAATAAGTTTGTGAGAGAAGTAGCAAGCAAAGAAACAGATGCACGGAAATTATTTGGTTTATCACTTATGCAGTGGGCAATTAGAATAAACCAGACACTTGGTGCCTGGACAATGGCAAATATAGAAGTTATAAGAAAGAAAGGAAGTATAATAGACCACTTTGAACTTTCTCCAGATGTCGTTGGAATTCTCATGGACAATACGGTTGCCTGGATTTTGACCTCCCTGGGTCAGTGGAAACTCCTTGAACTGGTTATGAGAGAAAGGTGGTCAGAAATTTTGATAGCCACTTATTGTGCCGCAAGGGCATCCCTTGCAGACGAAATAAGAGAGGGTCATTGTATAAAAAAGTATGTTATCCCAAAAAGTCAGAAGGAAAAAGAGAAAGAAAAAGAGATTAAAGAAAAGTCAGACGAGATGTTCTGGAAACTCCCCCTGCTTTTTGCCAGGATAAAGGATTTAACAATGGAGGACAAAATGAAAGTAAAAAGTAAGGCTTCAATTGTTAACTCACTTAAAAAAGAAGGAGAGAAAGTAAAAGACCTCAGGGAAACCTTCAAAAATCTTGCCTTCCGTATCTTAGAACTCACCCGTCTGGGAAAGATAAACGATGCGTATCAGGCAATTATCAGGGTTTTTATTGCCTCAAAAAAGCCCATACCCACGAAACTTGTTGATATTCTTGGTGAAGAAGATATTGAACTTCAAAAATCATACATATACGCATTCCTCAGTGGTGTTCTGGGGAATGGAAAGGAAGGAGGTGAAGCATGAAAAACGCTGTTACAATTACAATGATATTCAAAGCATCTGCATTAAACAGGGATGAAAAGACAGGTGGAAACATTCTTACCATAAAAAAACTAAAAAGAGGTGATGGAAAAGTCTATCCTTTTATCTCACGTCCCGCTATGAGGCATTATTTATGGTATACCTTATGGAGGAAAAATCCAGAAAGATGGAAGCCTGCAGAAGTAAAATTAGCCCAGAATGGAGTTATTCAATTTGACTTGAGGAAAGGAAATGCTATTACAAGTGCTGAGTTAGACTTATTTGGGTATATGAGCACAATAAAAGGTGAAACTTCTATAACAAGGAAAGCTACCCTTGGAATTACAAAGGCAGAAGGGCTTGAACCTTACGAGTGTGATATGGGATTTTATTCAAATCACGGTCTTGTTAAGCGAGGATTAGAGCAGGGTCTGAATGCAACACCAGATCTTCATAACAAGGAAGAATTTCTTGGTTTTTTCAAGGTTTCTTTTACATTGGATCTGGAGAGGATGGGAGTGGAAGAATTGCCTTATTCTATAGATACCCAACCCCTGAGAGACAATGAGAAGTGGAGCATCGTTTATACAAACGTATCAGTTTCTTTACCCAAAGGAATGGAAAAAGGGAAGGAGGGAGATAAGTGGATAGATAAGAGTGGGAAAAAAATACTTTGGAAGAAAGGAAGCGAATTTTATGCTAGAGGAGAAGACATTGAGAAATTTTTTGATCATGAAACTTCCACTATCAAATTTACAGATAAAGGAAAACAAATTCCTGTAATAGAGAAAGTAAAGATAGGCGAAGAAGAGTGGTTTAGACTGGATGTAAGTGAAGAAGAATTTAGAGAAAAGGATAAGAAATTCTATCTTAAAAGATTTACTGAAATCCCTATAGATTTGCTAGAAAAAAAAGAGCCAGAGGATGTTAATTTTACAAAAAAAAGATTCAAACTGAAATGTTCAGAGAAAGTCTCTCGTATTCAGGATGTTCTTGAAACTCTTAGAGATGGGATGATTTATCATTCCTCAACAGAAAACTA
>CAZSVW010000144.1:0-2716 GCA_964610485.1 Candidatus Hydrothermarchaeota archaeon
GAAATTATCCCATTAGTAGTCCATCATACCCTTAATATAAAGATAGGGGATGAGATCGCGATAATTAAAGAATGGAAAAAATGGGAAATAGAGAGACTAACAGAAATAGTAGAAATAAGCAAAGTCCCCCTCATACTGATAGCATGTATTGACGAAAGTGAGTGCGAACTAGCTCTTATTAGAAGTTATGGAATTGATTTCATAGGGAAAATTTCATGCTATGCAAGTAAAAGGAGAACAAAAGAATATGAAGCAGAGCTTAGAAAATTTTATCACGAAATAGCAAGAAGAATAGGAGAGGAAACAAAGGAGGGTCTCAAAATAATCATTTGTGGTCCCGGATTTGCGAAGGATAACTTTCTAAAATTTCTCAGGGAGGAATATCCAGAAATTGCAAAAAGAATATATATCGAAAGTGTAGGCTCTACAGGAAGAGCTGGAATATATGAGGCTATAAAAAGAGGGATTGTAGAAAAGATTGTAAAAGAGGACAGAGTTTCACTGGAAACAAAGCTGGTTGAAGAGGTCATCATGCGAATTTCTAAATCCTCTCCCCTTGTCGCATATGGTACAGATGAGGTGAAAAAAGCTCTAGAATATGGCGCAGTAGAAATATTATTACTCACAGACTCTTTTCTAAGAGAAAACAGGAAAGAAGCTGAAAAAATTACAGAAAAGGCTAAAGAGACGGGTGCAAAAAGTATAATAATATCCACAGAACACGAAGCTGGTGAAAAGTTAAAGGCCATAGGGAATATTGCAGCTCTCTTGAGATTTTCGATAAAATTTAATGGAGGTGAAGTAAAGATATGAAAGATACATGTGTTTTCTGTAAAATAGCGAGAGGTGAAATACCTGCCAAGATTGTGTATGAAAATAGTAAAATTATCGCATTTTTGGATATAAATCCGAGAAATGAGGGACATACTCTAGTTATACCAAAAACACACTACCAGAGTTTGCTAGATATGCCAGAAGAAATTCTATCAGAGTTATTAATAGTAGCAAAAAAATTGTGTGAAAAAATGAAAAACAAGCTTCAAGCTAAAGGTTTCAACTTAGTAATAAATATCGGGAAAGTAGCCGGACAGGAGGTTCCCCATTTTCATTTGCACATCATTCCCAGATATCCAGATGATGGAGAGGTTATAAAATTTGGAGAAATAAAACAAAAAAATCTTGAAGAGGTGTATCACAAACTATGCGAGTAGTTGAGGATATAGAGCTAGAAAAAGGGATGAGTGTAAGTAAATTAATAGAACAGCTGTTCAAATCAGGTGGTTTTTCTGCTAAAAAAGTGGCAGAAGCTGCAGAAATTCTAGAAGAGATGGTCAAAGATGACAGTGTGGTATTTCTCTCTTTCCCTGCTTGCATTACTGCGACTGGTACTAGAGGGGTAATAAAGGAACTGGTAAAAAGGAGATTGGTAGACGTTGTGGTAACTACCTGTGGTACTCTTGACCATGATGTTGCAAGGGTATGGAAAGAATATTACCATGGAAGCTTCAATTTGGATGATACAGAATTACATAGAAAGGGGATAAACAGGATAGGAAATATCCTAGCTCCAAATGAAAGTTACGGTCTGATAATCGAAGAAAAAATTCAAGAGATATTAGAGAGGATCTATTCAAAGAAAAAAAGGATATCGACTTATGAGCTATGCTGGGAAATAGGAAAAAGAATAGGAGAGGAAAAGAATAGAGAGTCCTCAATATTATACTGGTGCTATAAGAATAGAATTCCTATTTTTATTCCAGGAATAACCGATGGAGCAGTTGGAAGTCAAATTTGGTTTTTCTATCAGAGAAATAGAGATTTTTATATTGATATTCTAAAAGACGAAGATAAACTTGCCGATATTGTTTTTGACTCGAACAAAACAGGAGCTCTGATAATAGGAGGAGGCATATCCAAACATCATGTAATATGGTGGAATCAGTTCAAAGGGGGATTAGATTATGCAATCTATATAACTACCGCAGTAGAATGGGACGGAAGCCTCTCAGGCGCGAGAGTGAGAGAGGCCATCTCATGGGGTAAAGTAAAAGAAAAGGCAAGACGCATAACGGTAGAAGGAGACGCCACATTGATATTGCCTCTAATTGTAGCGGCTGTTTTGGAGAGACTTTAAGATGAATCCACTGCTGCTATTATGTTTTCTTGTAAGTTTTTTAGTAACCTTTTTCCTTATTCCTCCATGGATAGCTACTGCACATAGGATAAATCTCGTTGGAAAAGACATGAACAAATACGACAAGCCAAAAATAGCCGAAATGGGAGGATTAATAGTAAATGCCGGATTTTTATCCGGAACTCTGCTGTACGTTGGGATAACTACATTCATATTCGGTAAGAGTTCCCACTTGCTGTATATTCTCGCAACCACATCGACCTGCCTAATAATAATGATAATAGGTATGATAGACGACATTCTAGGTTGGAAGCTCGGTTTAAAACAATGGCAAAAACCCTTACTTACCCTTCCAGCTGCTCTGCCTATGGCTGCCGTTAACGCCGGCGTATCTGAGATGATACTACCTTTCTTTGGAAGTGTAGACTTTGGTATCTTCTATCCTCTCCTTTTGGTTCCCATGGGAATCGTGGGTGCAGCCAATGGTTTCAATATGCTCGCCGGCTACAATGGCTTAGAAGCGGGGATGGGGGTTATAATATTATCGACTCTCGGATTTATCGCATGGAAAACTGAGCAAGG
>CAZSVW010000145.1:0-2691 GCA_964610485.1 Candidatus Hydrothermarchaeota archaeon
GGGTTTGAAATTAAAGAAATTGAAGATACATTAAAAATGAAAAATAACGGAAGACTGAAGAATTTTAAAAAAATGCTGGAGATTATTATGAAAAATGGGTATGCAAAGGTTCGTAACGGTAGAATTCTATTTACTGAAAAAGGCTTTTTAAGTTCAAATTATATAATTTCAGAGTTTTTTGATTTATTGAATTGAAAGGTAAGGTTTAAACCAATTACATTAATAACATATCTTTTGGTTGACAATGATTTTTTTTCGCGTTATCTTTGTCACGAAAAAAAGGAGAATAATACAAAAAGAATAGAAGCATTGCATCCCAAAATAAGAGATAAAATGGAAAATAATGATAATTTATATAAATGGTTATAGATGAGATAAAAAAACAAAAAGAGTATAAGAGAGGAAAAGTAGGGTAATATGGATATAAAAGATAATAGAGCAGAGGCTAATAAGGCTGATGCAGCTGACATCCAAACAGAGGAAAAGTACAAAAGTTCAAAGTCAAGTAGGTCTGAAGGTAAGTCAAAGGGTAAAGCTTCAAAGCATAAATCTATTAAAGCTGAGCTTCTAGATTCTCTAACGGAGGAAGAGATAAAGGAGCTTATTGTTGCAAAGGAAACATTAGCTGAAACAAAAAAATTGCTTGAAGAAAAAGATGTGTTGATAAAGGAGTACGAGGATCTTCTTAAGAGGCAGCAGGCAGAGTTTGAGAATTATCGAAAAAGAATCAATCGTGAAATAGAAGAGAATAAAAAATATGCAAATGTAGAAGTAATCCTTGATATAATAAACGTCCTCGATGATTTCGAACGAGCAATTGATGCAGCCAGGTCTTCAAAGGATTTTAATGCCCTGCTTGAAGGAATAGTAATGATTGAAAAACAGTTGAGAGGCATTCTTGAAAAGAAGTATGGTGTTAAAAGGATTGAAGCGGTTGGAAAGGAATTTGATCCATCCATACATGATGCAATTATGATGGAAGAGTCCGACGAAGTGGATGAAGATACGGTTGTAGAAGACTTTCAAAAAGGTTATATAATGTATGACAGAGTCATTCGTCCCTCAAAAGTTAAGGTTGCAAAAGCTACAGGTCCATCACCAAAACCGGATTTTAATCTTGAAGGAATAAAGGACATTAACGAAAAGAGGGTCGATGATGCTACTAGCAGTGAAAATATTGACAACAATGATGAAAATATCTCTGAGAAAGGAGAGTAGTTATGGGAAAAATTATAGGTATTGATTTGGGCACTACTAATTCTTGTGTTGCTGTGATGGAAGGAAATGAGGCAAAGGTTATTACAAATTCCGAAGGTCAGAGAACAACACCATCAGTGGTTGCTTTTACTAAAAAGGGAGAAATACTTGTAGGACAGCCCGCTAAGAACCAGATAATTACTAACTCAGAAAATACGATTTATTCTATAAAGCGTTTTATGGGCCGTAGATACAATGAGGTAACGAGAGAAATAGAGATGGTTCCTTATAAGGTTGTAAAGGGATCAAATGGTGATGTCAGGGTGAAAACAATAGCTGGTGAGTTTACACCTCAGGAGATATCCGCTCGTATACTGACGAAGATGAAGCAAACTGCGGAGGATTATCTTGGAGAAAAGGTAACAGATGCAGTTATTACAGTTCCTGCGTATTTTAACGATTCTCAAAGGCAGGCAACAAAAGATGCAGGGAGGATCGCGGGATTAAACGTTAAGAGAATTATTAATGAGCCTACGGCAGCTTCTCTTGCCTATGGTCTCGATAAGAAGAAGGATGAAAAAATTGCAGTATACGATTTAGGGGGTGGAACATTTGATATCTCAATTCTGGAATTGGGAGATGGTGTTTTTGAAGTAAAATCTACAAATGGTAATACTCATCTGGGTGGTGATGATTTTGATCAAAGGATAATGGATTGGCTGATTGAAGAATTTAAGAAAGATCAAGGTATTGATCTTTCAAAGGATAAAATGGCATTACAGAGATTGAAAGAGGCATCTGAGAAGGCAAAGATAGAGCTTTCGAGTACAATGACCACTGATATTAACCTTCCATTCATAACAGCAGATTCAAGTGGCCCAAAACATTTAAATATGACCTTAACAAGGGCGAAGTTTGAACAGCTTGTTAGTGATTTAATTGAGTCCACAAAGGGTCCTTGTGAAGCAGCACTGAAAGATGCAGGTTTAACTCCTAACGATATTGATGAAGTTATCCTTGTTGGTGGTTCAACAAGAATACCTGCAGTTATTGAGATGGTAAAGAAGATCTTTAAGAAAGAGCCAAATAAAGGGGTTAACCCGGATGAGGCAGTGGCGATAGGGGCTGCAATTCAGGGAGGTATCCTTGCAGGTGAAGTTAAGGATGTTCTTTTGCTTGATGTAACGCCACTTTCTCTCGGTATTGAAACTCTTGGTGGGGTTATGACTAAGCTTATCGAAAGAAATACTACAATTCCAACAAGAAAAAGCCAGATTTTCTCAACTGCAACCGATAATCAAACGGCTGTAAGTATTCATGTGTTACAGGGCGAAAGAGAAATGGCATCTCAAAATAGAACATTGGGTAGATTTGATCTGGTTGGTATACCACCTGCTCCCAGAGGAGTGCCTCAAATAGAGGTTACATTCGATATAGACGCTAATGGTATTGTGCATGTATCAGCTAAGGACCTTGCTACGGGTAAAGAGCAGA
>CAZSVW010000146.1:0-2667 GCA_964610485.1 Candidatus Hydrothermarchaeota archaeon
GTAAGAGGGGTTCCATAAATGCCCTGCAGAAATCCGGTGTTCTTGTTTTGCCATTAAATATGGTTACGATAGTACTTAACAATTTTGCCGCCGTATCCCGCGACTGAAGTCGCGGAGATTAGCGGCGGTTAGTTTCCTAAAATATCATGAAAGATAATAAAAAATATTAAATATCAAAAATCTCAAAAAGGGAAAGAACATGGAAAATGTAGATTTGTCTCTTTGCTATCAATGTGCAACTTGCAGCGGAAGTTGTCCAGTAGCTAGGTTTGACAGTAGATATAACCCTAGAGTTATGGTTCTCAAGACCCTACATGAACGAGGAGACGAAGTCGTAAACAGCCCAGCTTTATGGTGGTGCTTGACTTGTTATACTTGCCAAGAGAGATGTCCCCAGAATATAAAAATAACAGAGTTCATCATCGAAGTGCAAAACAAATCATATTTAATTGGAAATGCACCGCAGAAGTTCATAAAGACATTAGATTCTCTTCGCAAAAATGGAATAGTATCCCCAATATCTGGATTTATAGAAAAACAGCGAAATAAACTTGGATTAAACGAAATCAAAACAAATAAAGAAGCTGCAGAAATTATCATAAACACGTTGCTGGAGGGTAGAGAGTGAGCTATGCTTTTTATTTAGGATGTACTATACCTTCGCGGCTTTTAAGCTATGAAATGTCTGCCAGAAAAGTTTGCGAGGTACTTGACATAGATCTAGTTGACCTGCAAGATTTCATATGTTGTGGAACTCCCATAGAGAATGTTTCTGAAAAGGTTTCTATTGCAATGGCTGCTTATAATTTAAGTCTAGCTGAAGAGGAAAATTTAGATATTCTCGCCTTGTGCAACGGTTGTGTTAACTCTCTTAAGAGAGCCAACTACAACTTAAAAAGAAGCGAAAAACTAAAAGAAGAAATAAACAAAGTTCTTTCTAAAGTAGGGAAAGAATATAGGGGAAAGATAAGAGTCAAACATTTCATACAGGTTTTATATGAAGATTTCGGAATAGAAGAACTTAAGAGAAAGATCAAAAACAAACTTAATTTAAAAGTTGCCACTCATACTGGATGCCATCTAGTTAAACCCAGCTATGTAATGAAATTCGATGACCCAGAAAATCCTAAGGTTTTGGATGAACTAGTAAGAGCTACCGGAGCGGATAGCATAGATTACATGTATAAGAATACGTGCTGCGCCCAACCTCTACGAGGTCTCAATGATGAGCTTTCTCTTAAAATCCTAAGAGAAAAGCTAGCATGCATAAAAGAAACAGAGGCCGAATGCATCATTACAGTGTGTCCAGCTTGTAATATCCAGCTTGAATTGGGTCAACTTGAATTGAAAACAAAACTTAAAGAAGAATTCAGCTTACCGGTATTACACTATCCCGAGCTCTTAGGTTTAGCTTTAGGTATAGAGAAGGAAGAATTAGGATTGAAGTACCATAAAATTAAACCCAATAAATTATTTGGTGATTTATGATGGAGGAGTATTTAGCACGTTTTGTTCCCTTAATAAAACCAAGTAAAGGCTTTAAAGAACTGAAGTCTAAAGTGATAGACAAGGAATTATGCTGTGGTTGTGGAACGTGCGCGGCATTTTGTAATCGAATAAAGATGGAGGGTGGGGCTCCTGTACTAGTAGATAAATGTACCTTGGAAGAAGGAGCCATAAAATGCAGCGAGGAAGGAACATGCTACGATAACTGCCCTTTCACTTCCCTAGATTTCAGTTTTGAAACAAAACTAGGGAGATATATAGAGATACTAGCAGCCAAAAGCAAACATAAAGAAATAAGCAAAAAAGCTCAAGATGGGGGAATTGCGACTACGCTAGCAATGTTTGCATTAGAGAGTGGAATGGTAGATGCGGTAATAGGTGTAGATAAGGACGAAGAATGGAGAGCTATTCCAAGAGTGGCTAAAACTGCGAGAGACCTTGTAGAAATGGCTGGAACAAAGTACTCAAAGGTATCACTCGTTGAAAAATTTGGAGAGGTAATAAGAGAAGAAAAGCTAAAAACCCTTTTAGTTATTGGCGTTGGATGTCAAATAAATGGAATAAAAAATCTCATGAAGAACCTTCTAAGTAAAATCGACATACAGGTATTAACTATCGGTTTATTCTGTTTTGAAAATTTTCCTTACGAATGTCTCAAGGAAAAAATAGAGAAAGAATTCTGTATAGAAATGAGAGATATCTCCAAAATGGATATCACTAAAGGGAAGTTTATTATTGAAACTAAGAGTGGAAAAAAGCTTCAAAAAAGTGTGAAACTATTTGACGAGTGTGTAAACAATGCATGCAAGCTATGTACCAATTTCACCTCGTATTATTCAGATATATCGCTGGGTTCTATAGGAAGCAAAGATGGATGGAGCACTGTGATATTAAGAAGTAAAAATGGGGTTGACCTATTCCAGAAAGCATATAGAGCGGGGTACTTGGAGATAGGAGAAGAGATCAGTCTTGCGAGCATAGAGAAGGTGGCTTCTATTAAAGAGGATATGAGTAAAAGTCTGAGAGAAAAGCTGTCCATCTCGTGGTGATTCAAAATGAAAGAGGAACCTAGGATAGGTGTGTTTATCTGTCATTGTGGTTTGAACATTGCCGGTGTAGTTAATTGTAGAGAGGTTGCAGAATTTGCGAAAAAATTAGACA
>CAZSVW010000147.1:0-2662 GCA_964610485.1 Candidatus Hydrothermarchaeota archaeon
AGCTTTCTAACCATTATTCTCGAACCAATTTGACCTCCAATGAATGCACATAGAGCTACTGGTAAAGCAGAGGTTGGGTCAAAGTGTCCTATAGAGTAATGGGCAAGAAATCCTGTAAAAGAGGAGAAAACAACTATAAATGCGGTTGTGGCTACAGAGACCTTAACAGGGAGTTTGAGCATTAAGATCAATAATGGGCCTATAAAAATTCCTCCACCTATACCTAATAAACCTGCGATAAATCCTATTGAAAATCCTATGACCAAGCTATAAAAAATTTTTCTTAATAAATTTATCTCTTTAAACTCCTCCTTGGGTTTCATTGAAAACCACATTCTAAAAGCTCCTAGGATTAGTAATAAAGCAACAGAGCTGAGTATTATTCTTACATCAACATAGGCCGTGACATAAGCTCCTATTGGAGCACCTATTCCCGAGCTGATAATAAGAGGTATGGCTACTCTGATATCCACCATTTTCTCTTTTATGTAAATTAGCGTAGCCGAGAGAGTCGTTAATCCGTTGAGAAGCAGAGAGGTTGAGATAGCTATGTGTACTGGAAATCCTAAGAAAAAAAGAAGGGGGAAATATACTAAACCTCCTCCAAGTCCAAGCATGGAGAATACTGCAGAGACTATAAGAACTATAGAAGCTATCAGAACTATTTCCATTATTCAGCCTCTTCCAATAAATCTATAACTATCCTCTTTTTCTTCAATTTCCATACCTTCTCTGGAGCCCCTCCTCCAACCTCTCTATATTCAGCAACTTCTATTATTCCTGCGCGGTGAAGTTCTGAGAGATGGTAGTAGAGTCCCGACATGCTTATGGTAACTCCAGATTTAGTTAGAGCATCGTAAATTTCTCTCGTACTTCTTAAATTTCTGCCGATTATTTTAAGGATTTTCCATCGAGTTGGGCAATGAAGCGCCCTGACATAAATCCTAAACTTAGAAGGTAAGTTGCACATTCTTCATTTATTCTTCTTTATCTCCTCGACATCCGCAGAGACCCATTCTATGTATCAACTTACAGATTGGACTGCCTTCTAATATTTCATGTATTTCTTTCATATGCTTGTGTTTCTCATCTTTATCCTCCATAACAAACACCTCCAGAATATTACTGTTTTATACTTAAATATTACAGTAACCAATTCAAATAATTCTGAATCTCTTCTTTATAAAATATTGGCCAAATCAGTGCGGGGGGAGGGATTCGAACCCTCGAAGGCACTCAGCCACGGGACCCTGAATCCCGCGCCTTTGTCCGCTCGGCCACCCCCGCTACTGCCTTTCTCTTCCAATTTTCTTCTGGGGGGTAGGGATAAACTCTACACTTGGCCTTTGTACGAGCGGCTGGGGATATAGCTCCATTAACTCATATACTTCATGAGGAACTTTAGTACTCACATTAAGTCCAAGTTCTTTCGCCACTTCAACCGTTATTGGATAGTCATGCGTCCACCTGCCTTCGGTGAGTATTTTTGCTACTTTTTTCGCCCTGTCTTCTTCCATTTTATCTACCAACAAATAGTAAACAAACTCCTTAACTTGTTTTATCGCTTTTTCAGCTATATCTGCCAAAATTAGTGTTTGGTCGTCAATATCCTTGGGGTCTTTCTTTGAAACCGCTTTTAATATTGAAGGGGCGGGATAGTTCATAAGCTGGGGATCGATGGGTCCAAGCACCGCATGGGGGTCCATGATAATCTCGTCTGCGGCAAGTGCTATTAGTGTTCCACCGCTCATTGCATAGTGGGGAATTATCACTGTGGTCTTTGCGGGGTGGTCTTTTATTGCTTTAGCTATCTGAGTAGCTGCTAGTACAAGACCTCCCGGTGTATGCAAGATTAAATCTATAGACTTGTCTGGCGGTGTTCTCCTTATAGCTCTTATCACCCTTTCCGAATCTTCTACGCTTATGAATCTATAGAAAGGAATACCAAATAGCCCTATGTTCTCTTGCCTATGTATCATCGCTATAACATTGCTCCCTCTTCTTGATCCCAATTTCCTCATTAGCGAATTTCTTGCAGCTTTAAGTTGGTGATATCTGATTTGTGGACTGAGAATTAGGTAAAAGAAGAAAATAAACCATAAAAGATTAAAAAACGATGCAGACCCATAGTCCATGTTGTTCTATTGTCTACTATATGATTTAAAACTTTTTATTTTGCCCATGGTTGAAAAAGTTTAAATCTCTCATATCCAAAAGATATCAAGGGAGATGCTATATGAGGGTGAGCGGATATACTCTCGAGGAGATGGCCAAGAAAATGGAAAAAATTATGGATTCCCAAGAATTTTCTAAGCTTGAAGAAGTGGTAGAGGAGCTTAGAAAACTTGCCCGTAAATATTCAGATGACAAAGAGCTGGAAATATATCAAAAAAGGATAAAGGAGATATGTAAAGAGAAGAATATAAAAAAACTAGGAGAATTGATTATAGAAATAAAGAATGAAGCCCATTGGAGACAAGTGGGGAGTGCCTCTGGTACTTCATTGCCCTATAAGGATTACAGAAGGCTTGAAAAGTTATAATTAAAGACATCAAATTTTATAGTCATCTCTTATCGGATACCAGCAGTCTATCGCTTTTGCTCCTCTATCTAAGGCTTTTGCCTCATGCTCAACATTTGAAGGAATAGCTATTATATCGCC
>CAZSVW010000148.1:0-2653 GCA_964610485.1 Candidatus Hydrothermarchaeota archaeon
GAAGAAAAACTTGTAGGAGAGGTTGTTACTTCTTCAGATGGAGGATATACCTTAGAGTTTTTTCTCCCTTCTCCACCAGAGAAAGTCAAACTCGAGGTGTGGAAACATTGCTATGAGAAAAAAGAAATCATAATAGAGGAGTTTGCTAAGAAGGATAATGAATACTACGCAAGGGTCGATTTGGAGTTAAAAAATGTAATAACGCCCGCCTTTTATTTAGCCGCTTTTATTTTGTTGGGAATATATGTTTTAATAGCTCTTGAGGTTTTGCATAGAACCTTAGCAGCTTTACTTGGCGCAGCTTTAATGCTCTTCATAAGCTACACCATCGGAACACATGATAAGAGATACTTTATAATCTCATTCGAAGATGCGATGCACGCGATAGACATGAACGTGATTTTTCTTCTGATGGGCATGATGATAATCGTTGCGATAATGAAGAAGACCGGAGTTTTTCAATGGCTGGCCTATAAAAGCTATGCCATGGCGAAGGGCAGGGTTTATCGTTTGGCAGTAATTCTCATGTTTGTTACTGGCATAACTTCTGCCTTCTTGGACAACGTTACAACAATGCTTTTGCTGACTCCAGTAACAATAGAGATATGCTTGGTTCTTGGAATATCACCGTTGGCTTTGCTGATACCAGAGGTTTTAGCTTCTAACTTGGGAGGTACCGCAACCCTAATAGGAGATCCTCCAAACATAATGATTGGGAGCTATGCAAATCTTACCTTTAATGATTTCGTTATAAATCTCACCCCAGTTGTGCTAATAAGCATGGTTGTGCAAGCGATTATGATGAAGTTTTACTATGGTAGAGAATACAAAAAGGCGAGGGTTGAGAACGTCGATGAGGTTTTAGAAAGATTGAAGGAAGAGTATAAAATAACAGACAGAAAGCTATTGAATCAAAGCTTGGCAATTCTTGGCTTTGTTATAATTTTATTTACCATTCACGGCAGGCTTAACATGGAGCCAAGTATCGCAGCACTAATAGGCGCTTCTTTGCTCTTGCTCATAAGTAAAGAAAATGTGGTACACATGCTTGAGGAAGTTGAATGGTCCACCTTAGTTTTCTTCATGGGATTATTTATAATAGTTGGTGGTGCAGAAGAAACGGGTTTAATAAAGATGATTGCAGATGGAGTTAAAACTCTATCGGGTGGAGACCTTGTAAAAGCTATAGCTCTAATAATGTGGGTCTCCGCCTTTATGTCGGCTTTTGTAGACAATATCCCCTTCACCGCAACAATGCTTCCAATAGTTAGTTATTTGACTTCTGTTATCCCCGGAGCAGAGAGCAATGTGTTATGGTGGGCATTATCCATAGGGGCATGCTTCGGCGGTAATGGCACGCTTGTGGGAGCTTCCGCAAATATAGTCACCGCAGGCCTAGCTGAAAAAGCGGGATATCCAGTAACCTTTATGGACTTTCTCAAGATAGGTATGATAACGATGATAGTAACCACAGCCATAGGAATGGTTTGGCTGATCTTGGTCTATTAGGAGGGTTAGAAATGAGAGAGATATTTAAGAAGGTGCTGGTTTCCTTAGACAAAAGTAAAGCTTCTGAGAAAGTCGTAAGCTATGTCGCATGCTTAGCTTCACTGTTTGAAGTAGAAAAAATCGTTTTACTCCACGTGATTAAGCTCAGCTATCTAGCAAGGCATGCCGAGCATGTTACCGCAGAGTTGGAGAAAGTTGAGGAGAGCGAGGCATTTAAAAGAATAAAAGAGAGGTATTACAAGCAGAACATAGAACCTATGTTAAATAAAGCAAAGCAAGAGATAATCTCAATGGGAGTGCCAGAAGACAAGGTGGAAATCAAGATAAGAGAGGGCTTGCCGGAGGAGGAGATCGTAGAAGAAGCAAAGCTTGGTTATACCGCTTTAGTAATAAAAAGAGGGGCGGATTTGAGTAAAAATATAAAAATAGCTGAGGTTACCAATTCGGTAATTCATAATTTGCAGGAAATAGCTATTTTTGTTGTAGGTGAGGAAAAAGTAGATGTAAAAGCATGTCCCATGCCGAGAATTTTAGTTCCAGTAGATGGCTCACCCCATTCTCTTAAAGCGGCGAGATGTGCAGTTTCTTTACTGAAAGCTTTTAAAACCAGAATTTTAAAAATAACTCTTCTTTACGTTGGTGTTGGAGGCGAAAAAATACTGAAAAAAGCAAGAGAAATTTTTGGGAGCAATGTTATAGAGGAAAAGATAAGAGAAGGAAGTCCAGGAGAAGAAATAGTCAAAGAAGCAAGAGAAGGAGGTTATTCTACTGTAATCATGGGAAGGCGAGGGTTATCAAAGCTTCAGGAATTTTTCGTTGGAAGTGTAACAAAATATGTGTTGGAAAATTTAGTAGAATCTACCGTTGTGGTTGTTTAGTTTTAACTCTATCGGCGGGAAATCCCCTTCCGAAAGGGAGGGGATGAGAGCCGATAACTTTATAGTATGATGCACTATCATTATTTATGAACAAGCAATACGCATCAATAAGAATCACAAAAGAATTGCGGGAGATTCTTTACAAAGTAGGTAGAAAAAATGAGACTTATGAGGATATAATAAGAAGATTGATAAAAGAAGCAGGATATGATGTTGAGAAGTTATAAATTCAGGCTCTATCCAAATAGAAAAGCAGAAAAGAAATT
>CAZSVW010000149.1:0-2588 GCA_964610485.1 Candidatus Hydrothermarchaeota archaeon
ATATCCTTACTTGTCCAATAGCTACTGATAGCTGTAGTATCATCGTCTTTTTTATCCGTATCTCTCTCATAAACCTTACCATCTTTATCACCAAATAAGATAGGCGAACCTATCTCAGATTGTTGTCCTATTGCAGTTATCCCACTATATTTATCTTTATAAACCTGCAAAGTCTCATAGTTAAACTTATATACAGTGTTAGGATAAGTATCTGTTCCAGTAGGCACAAATAACCAGTATTCATTCAAATCTGGCACAACTTTAGCAAAGGCTTTAGATAAATAAGAAGAGTTAATATTCTCCTTCAAATCATCCGCTATTTCTGGTGCTACCAGTTGCATACTCATCCCATCAAATATTCCTAATCCAAACTGGGTTAATCCTATTAAAACATTTTTAGGTAATTGGCAAACTGTAGCTCCTACTAAAAATCCTATATCACAGGCCTTTTTAAACTGTAACACTGCTGTTCCCCCTACAAAAGCTCCTCTCCAAACACTCCTCTCTCTACACACAATAATAAAATCCTGTAACCGTTTTAACCCAGTAATAGGGTCTTTTCCTGCTAAATTTACACATCCTGCCTGTGTAGAAGCACTTACAGTCCATTCTTCAGGATTATTTATATCGCTCCACTTTACAGTATTTTCATATATCGTTCCTCCATCGTTTAAATAGCCTATAACCAAAAAAGCCTTAAACCATAGGCAATACTTAGCTTTTGGCGGACTTCCTCCTAAATCAGCAATATTACTCCCTGGCTCAGTCCATTTTTTGATATTATCCTGAAAGTTAGTAAACACCAAAATATTTGCTCCGCTCAACTTGGCTATTGTTGCGTCTACAGGAATAGTATTCTGCCCAGTTAAGTCGCTTGCTCCTGTAATATCTGACCAATCATTATTCCCACTGTCCCAATAGTTTACTTTCTTAGTGGAAATCCTTACTAAATAAGAACTTCCTTGTCGTTGATGCTCAATAATCTTCATTATATCCCCTGTAGTAGCACTTCCTTTAGGAGTATATCCACATCTTTGTTGTAAAATAGCACGTTTAATCATCATATTCTGGCAATCTGGCGTAGCCCTATCGTCAATATACTTGGCAGGCATAGCCGTATTCTCACCTTTAATCGGTAAAATAACTGGTTTTGCTATATACCCTTTAAACATTTTTACGCATCAATATGGAAAATAACAGGCTTTTCTTCTACCCCCATTTTAGCCTGTCTTTTCTCTGCTAAATAAAAATTCCTTGCCATAGCAGTGAAAAGGTTAAAATGTTTTGTAGCTCCAGCGTCATCTCCTAACTCATCTCTTAACAACCACAACACACCATTCACAATACAATCTAACCATTCATCAGGAAAGTAAATTGTGCTATTATCATCGCTAATATCAGGATGCAAAAAAGTGTAAGGCAACACAATAGTATAACTATCATCTGAACGAGGTGCAAAGTATAAGGTTTTGTTTTTAATCATATAAAAATAAGGTCTACTCTTACTTGAAGTATCAACACTTATATCAGGATAATTTTCTGTGAACCAATAAAGAGGTTTCTTCACCATCCTATGAGCTTTATTCGTATCATATTGAATAATAGGGTCATCATACAACCAAATAAAATCAGAAGGCAATGCTTTTTTATAATCTCCATCAGCAATAGTGATTGTATTACTTCCATCAGGTTTTTTAAGACATTCCAAAGGCACAGGTGTTCCATCTTCAAGCATAGAGCAAGAAAGTTTCTTCAAAATTATATTTATCAAAGTTTTTATCCGTGCAGTCTTATCATCACGATGTATTCTTGCCTCTACTTCATTAACAATATCACTTTGCACCATTTTTACTCCTTTCTTATTGAAACAAAAACTTAATTATTCCTGCAATTATTCCTGCTATAACACTGAAAAGAAGTATATTAATTCTCGTTCTAAGGTGGCCTAAATCGTTATCTCTTATACGTTTAATCTCATCAAATAATATTTTAAAATTAGCTTTACTCTCTCCTATAAAACCTTTTACTTCCTCAGCAAGTTTAAAAACCTCCTTCTCTAAATCCTTTGTATCCATCTTTTTTGCCTCCTTTCTTATTATTTCCATTATTTTTTCTTTTTTTCAGGCAATTCTTTTCTATATATCCTCCACAATCTTACTCTATAAAAATTGTGGGTTAAAGAATCGTATAGTTTCAGTTCTCCTGTCTTTTTATCTTTAAACAAGCAATATCTGGCATATCTATCTTTTTCTTCCATTACCTCTTCATCTGTCTTACAATCAATATCAATTCCTATCCACATACTTAATACCCCCTCTCAAACTTTTTAAATATCTCCTTACAATCTTTTAAAGTAATCGTTCTCCTCCCTTGTTTCATTAACCTAACAATTTCCAGATAAAAAATAAATATGCTCATCATTTTATCTCCCTCCCCATACTTTAACCAAACGTTTTAATACTTTTGTCGTTTTCTCTCTAACCACATCCCAACTATCTCCATCTTGTATATCACTTGTAAGGGTAAGTTCTTTCCCTATCGCTTTTAATACTTTTGCAATGCTTTCCTCTTTTAGCATACGCCCTCCT